>DASTGW010000516.1:0-2276 GCA_035718705.1 Terriglobales bacterium
ATCGGCTTCACCAACGGCATTGCCGTGCTCATCGCCAGCACCCAGATCAAGGATTTCTTCGGCCTTCAGGTCGACAAGGTTCCCGGCGATTTTGTCGGCCGCATTGAAACGCTCGCGCTTCACTGGACCTCGTTTTCTATAGAAGCCATCCTGCTCGCCGTCGGATCGCTGGCACTGATTCTGCTCACGCCAAAGCTCACGAAGCGCATCCCTGGCACCATCATCGCGCTGTTTGTTGGCACCATTGTTGCCATCCTGCTCAAACTGCACGTCGAAACGATCGGTACTCGCTTCGGCGGCATTCCCAGCGGACTTCCGCATCTCGAGATCCCCAGCTTCCATTTCCGCATGGTGCCCGAACTGCTCGGTCCGGCACTCACCGTCGCTATGCTCGGTGCGATTGAATCGTTGATGTCGGCCGTCGTGTCCGATCGCATGAGCAACGACCGTCACAATCCGAATGTCGAACTCATCGGCCAGGGTATCGCCAATATCGCTTCGCCGATGTTCGGCGGATTGCCGGCCACGGGCGCCATCGCACGCACCGCGACCAACATCCGCTCGGGCGCAAAATCGCCTGCCGCCGGCATGATTCACGCGGCCACGCTACTTGCGATTCTGCTTTTCGCCGCGCCGCTGGCCAAGTTCATTCCACTCTCCGTGCTTGCGGCCATCCTGATGGTTGTTTCGTACAACATGGGCGAGTGGCGCGAGATCCCGGAGATCCTCAAGCTCTCGAAATCCGATATTTCCGTTTGGATCGTTACATTCCTGCTCACGATCTTTGCCGATCTCACCGTCGCAGTCGAAGCCGGCATGATTCTCGCGACGCTTCTCTTCATCCGCAAAGTCACCGTGACGACCACCGTCTCTGAAGTCACAGACGCCTACGTCGATGAAGGCCGCATGCACATCCTGCAGGACAAGACGATCCCCGATTACTTGCGCATCTTCCGCATCCACGGCCCATTCCTCTTCGGAGCGACAGAAAAGATCAACGTCATCCAGGAGACGCTACAAGAGTTGCCGCCCATCGTCGTCCTGCGTCTGCGCAACATGACGGCCATCGATGCGACCGGGCTCAAAGCTTTGGAAGATGTGGCCGACGCACTGCATAAGTCCGGACGCACCCTCATCCTCTGCGGCGCCCGCGAACAGCCCGCGCAGCTGATGAAACAAGCCGAATTTGAAGAACACGTTGGCGCCGAGAACATCTGCCCCCACGTAGAAGAGGCCTTGAAGCGCGCCAAGCAGGTGTATGAAGATAGCCAGGCGTTGAAAAAGCAGTTTGCGGCTATGGCAGCAACTGCGAAGTAAACTAAGTGCCGCCGTCTAGCGTACCGAGAGCCCAATGAGTCGGTTTCTACTTGCCGTCACGATCGCTTTCTCCCTGGCCACCTCCACAAACGCACAGTCAGACTTCAACCATCTATGTGGAACGCGTACATTCGCACAATATCGAATGAGCTACACCATGTTGTGGCATTTCATTCGTGAATACGAGAACCCACGCGTTGGAAGGGAACTTATGAAGGATGTGCACGGGAAGACTTTCTCCGTAAATGTCAGAATTGGCGAAAGAGGAGAGTTAAGAGCGTGTACGGACGGTGATCGTTCTATCGACATTTACCCAGAGAACGTAAAGCAGACCACAATCGCGAACGCCGCTTGTGAGTCGCTAAAAACATGGAAATTTCAGCAATTATTCTGGTGCGGAGAACCAATCGAGTATACGAGTTGGGTAGTTTTCGACATTAGGGACAATAAGTTAATACTGAATGAACTCACCGATGAGAAGCTACGGCAGAGTGGCCCTATCCCAACGTTAAGAAAGACTCCGATCCTGCAGTGATCGTCCATCGCATTAACGAAACACTAATCATCACATCTACAACTTCCCAACCCCTACCCCCTAGCTTCTAACCCCCTGAGGCTTCGCCACCACCATCACCCCCGCTACCGCCGCCAGCGCAGCCGAAAGATAGAACGGCATCGCCGCACCGTAGTGCTTCCATAACTCTCCGGTTAGGACTGACGCCAGCAGTGCCGTCACACTAGTGACAAAGTAGAAGATCCCGAACGCTCGACCTCGCGATTCCGCCGGAGCCGCCTGTGACACCATGGCGCGCAGTACCGGCTGCGTTAGCGCATAGTAGAGTCCGTAAAAGGCAAACGCGCCCCAGATCGCCGCCTTCGAAGGCGCGACGGCAAACACCTCATAGACCACGGCAAACACGAACAGCCCTGCCGCGACGAGCGCTGGCTTCGACATCCCG
>DASTGW010000517.1:0-3020 GCA_035718705.1 Terriglobales bacterium
TCCCGTTCGTGGATCGCTTTGCTTTACGCGAAGCGTAATTTTCAGGGCGTCGGAATACCACCGTTCGGAAACGATCTTCATCGGCTGTTCGTTCCCCATCTCACCGGCGGGAATAATTCTTGTAGTCCTTGTACCTTTTGCCAGGATGCCGTTGACCGAATCCTCGCCGAGATCCTCGATAATCAGTTCGGGTCGCTTCAGTTCCTTGCCATTAACAAAAAACCTGCTGTTCGGGCGGTCCGACAGGAGGAAGTTTGAGAATTCACTGCTGGTATTGATTCGGATGGGACGCTTCCAGGCTAAATGCCGTCGCTCGTTGAGTGTGTATGCGACGTTTGCGACCGGATCGTAGATCGTGGACAGCATGATCGGATCGTGCAGGCTTCTGTCTGCTTTCGATTGCGGGTCCATCTCACGCCGAGTACGTCCCTTGGAATCGCGGCAGATGCGGTGGGAACTTGTCTGCTGGATTCGGTTGCCGTCGGCGAGACTTTGTATGCGTCCGCTCAGGACGGTTGCGCAAAACGGGGCGTTCGGAACGTTCTCGAGTGCGCCAAACCCAATCAATCCCATCATAGGAAATGGGGCCGACATGATCGGAGGACCCGGCTCTCTCATAATCGAGGTGGTTTGTGCGGAGAGTAACGCTGCGCAGAGCACGACAGGAAAGACCAAGCAACGAATCGCCAACCGGGTGAGCATCCCAGCCCTCCCTCAGAGGAACGTATTGTACTCCGATTCTTGCAATCCCTTTGGGCACGTGCGGTTGACGCACACTGTCACGCCATTTACTTTGAAATATTCGACATCATCTATCCAATCATTCTGAGGAATTCATGCACGATAAACATCAAGGCCAGCACGAAGGTTCCGGCATCGACCGCAAGCTGCACGACCCCATTTCTGACAAGCTGATCCCGCTCCAGCCGCTCGACCTGTCGAAAATCAAGTCCGTCAACGACCTCGTCACCGCCATGGGCAACACGGCTTTCGGCGCGCGCGAAATCGGCATCGGCGCTGATGTTCTTGAAGCCATGGCCCGCGACAAAGACTGTTTCGTCGTCATGACACTGGCCGGCGCGATGACCGTAGCCAAGCAAGGTCTTGTGATCGCCGATCTGATCGACGCCGGAATCGTCAAAGCTTTGGTCTCCACCGGCGCGCTGATGGCTCACGGACTCGTCGAAGCTGCAGGGAAGTCGCACTTCCGCTACGACCCCAAAATGGACGACGTCGAACTCTACGAAGCCGGTTACAACCGCGTGTACGACACGCTCGAGCCGGAGACGAACCTCAACTTCGTCGAAGGCATTGTCGCCAAGATCCTCGAAAAGTGGGACGCCAAGGAGACCATGTGCTCCTGGAAGGTGAACCGCGAGATAGGCAAATACCTCAGCGAAAATGTGAAAGAGCGCGGCATTCTGAAGTCCGCTTACGACAAAGGTGTTCCGGTCTTCGTTCCCGCCTTTACCGACTCCGAACTCGGACTCGACGTCGCTCTGCACAATCGCAAGCGCGCCAAGGAAGGCCGTCCGCAGATCGTCTTCGATCCCTTCCACGACCTGAACCACTTTGCCGAAACGCTGTTGGCACAGAAGCGCATAGGCATCTTCACCATCGGCGGTGGCGTTCCCCGCAACTGGTCGCAGCAGTTCGGACCATACTGCGAACTCCGCGTTCGTCGCGGCGGAGAAGACGTTGAACTCAAGCGCTATCACTATGGCCTGCGCATCTGTCCCGAGCCCGTAAATTGGGGCGGACTCTCCGGATCGCCTTATCGCGAGGCCGTGTCCTGGGGCAAATTCGTTCCGCAGGAAGAAGGCGGACAGTTCGCCGAAGTCCTTCTCGACGCCACCGTGGGACTTCCTCTGATCGTCGGCGCCGTCCTCGAGCGCCTCGCAAAAAAGAAATAGTTCTCGAAAATTGAAGCCCGGCGCACAATGTGCCGGGTTTTTCTTTTTCGCACCTCGAACGTCGCTTGTCTGCTCCCGAGTCTCTGGCTAGAATGCGCCTCACCACTTCCTGGGGAACGGACTTGCACAAGCGCTTCTATTTTCTCGCCATCCTTTGCCTGCTTGCACTGTGCAGTTGTGGCGGAGGCGGATCGCAAATCGTCGCCGGACCACCACCCACAACTCCAAGTCCCAATCTGACCGCGGCCGATGTAGATGCAGTCATTAAAGCCGCTGCAGTATCCGCCAATGTTCCCATGGTGATTGCGGTTTCCGATCGCGGCGGTAATCTCCTCGGCCTTTACAAGAAGGCGAACGCACCGGCGCAGGGACTCGGAAACTTCAGCCAGATGGTCGATTCGCGTGAACTGGCGTTGGCTCTCGCGCGCACTGCTTCCTATTTCAGCAACGATCAGGCGCCGCTCTCATCGCGCACCGTTCGCTTCATCAGCGGCATTCATTTCCCGCCCGGCATTCAAAATGTCCCCAACGCCGCACTTTATGGCATCGAGAACACAAATCGCGGCTGCCCGCTGAACGTGACGTTTGCGCAAACGATCAATCCTTCACGGACGATTGACGGCTCTTCCACCGGTCTCGGAATCATCACCGGCAAAGTCGACGTCTTCGACTCCGACCCCACTGCCGTCAATCCCGGAGGCGTGCCGCTTTTCAAAAATGGTCGACTCGCGGGAGGCGTCGGCGTCGTTGCCGCTGATCCCAATGTCGCCGAATTTGCGGCATTCAACGCCTCTGTTGCCGCCGGATTGGGCGCAAGCCCCGCGCCCCCAGGCGTCGTCGTCATCGACGGCATCAACCTGCCGTTCGTGAAGAACACGTCCCGGCCGGCTGGATATTCCGCTGGGACGGCCGACGGGGCATATGACGTTGCCGCCAAGGACAGCCCCGGCCCTCCGCCCGAAGGCTATCTGGTAACTCCCGCGAATGGTCCTATTGGGGGACTGACCGCTGCCGAGGTCTCCAGCATCGTCGACAAGGCTATCGCTACGGCAAACATTGAGCGTGCGGTGATCCGCTTGCCAATTGGTCAACGGGCCAAGTTTGCGA
>DASTGW010000518.1:0-9630 GCA_035718705.1 Terriglobales bacterium
CGGAAGTCGGGGTGAGCAAGGATGCGCTTGAACAACGAAATGTTCGTCTTGATGCCGCCGACGAAGTACTCGTAAAGCGCGCGTTGGAGGCGCGAGATCGCCTCTTCGCGAGACGAGCCGTAGCCGATGAGTTTGGCGAGAAGCGGATCGTAGTCGATGGGAACATTCCAGCCTTCATACATGCCGCTGTCGCGACGGATGCCGGGACCGGAAGGCAGAAGCAGAAGCGAAATTTTTCCGGGGCTTGGGAAATAGTTGTTGTCGGGATCTTCGGCGTAGATGCGGCACTCGATGGCATGGCCGCGGAGTTTTATGTCTTCCTGGCGGAAGGGCAACTCTTCGCCGGCGGCAACGCGGAATTGCAGGTGAACGAGGTCGTATCCGGTGACGAGTTCGGTGACCGGGTGCTCGACCTGCAGACGCGTATTCATTTCGAGGAAGTAGAAGTTGCGCTGCTGGTCGGCAATGAACTCGATGGTACCGGCGTTGGTGTAGCCGCACGCCTTCGCGGCCTGAACTGCGATGTCGCCCATCTGGCGCCGCATTTCAGGAGTCACGATGGGCGACGGCGATTCCTCGAGTACTTTTTGATGACGGCGCTGCACGGAACATTCGCGCTCGCCGAGGTACACGCAGTTGCCGTGCTCGTCGGCGAAAACCTGCACTTCGATGTGGCGAGGATTCTCGATGTACTTCTCGATATAGACTTCGCTGTCGCTGAAGGAACGTTGAGCTTCGCTACGGGCCGCGTCGAAGGAAGATTTCAGGTCTTTGGGGTCGCGCACCAGGCGCATGCCCTTCCCGCCGCCACCGGCTGCCGCCTTCAGCATGACGGGATAACCGATCTTCTCGGCCGTTTCGGCAGTGGCGTCGTACTCGAGTCCACGCAGCGATCCGGGCACGAATGGGACGCCAGCCTTCTCCATGTGCTGCCGGGCACGAGTCTTGGAACCCATCATCTCCATGGCGGAGGGTGGAGGCCCGATGAACTTGATGCCGGCATCGGCGCAGGCCTGCGCGAACGTAGCATTCTCCGAAAGGAAGCCGTAGCCGGGATGGATGGCTTCTGCCCCGGAGAGCCTGGCCACATTCAAGATTTTGCCGATGTTGAGATACGACTCGGAGGCCGTTGCCGGGCCGATGTGATATGCCTCGTCAGCTTTGCGCACGTGGAGCGAGGCGCGATCGACATCGGAATAGACAGCGACCGAACGGATGCCCATCTCGCGACAGGCGCGAATGACTCGTACGGCGATCTCGCCTCGATTGGCGATCAGAACTTTCTTGAACATGAGCGAACTCGACATTCTACTTGATCGGGCTTGGGTTTTTGGGACTTTGGTTTCGCGGGGAGAACGCGCGAGACAGAGAACGCGGGATGGGCTAGCAGGTATCAGCGGCGTTCCTTGCGAAGGAATGCATAGATGCTTCGTTCGGGCTTACGCCCTCCTCAGCATGACCTCTCTTCTACCGCCATGGTCTTTACCACGGCTCAAGCCGTGGGCTGATGGCTTCATTCGTCGCCGTGTCTTCACCGCAGCTGAAGCCCTCGGCTAATGGCTTCATTCGTCGCCGTATCTTCACCGCGGCTGAAGCCGTGGGCTGATGGCGGGCAAAGAAAAAGCCTCGCTTGCGAGCGAGGCGTTTCCTTTACGAATGCGGGAGGGCCGAGTGGCTAAGATCTATTTCTGTTCCATGGTGATGCCACCGCCCTGAGCGGCAGCCTTTTCGGCCTTGCGCTTCTTGGCGGCGAGAGTCTGGTCCACCCAACCGTCGGCCTTCTTCAGGTCGTCTTCGCGGGCGGCGGGATCACCGCACTCGATGTCGGCCTTTTCACGATAGAGCAGGTTGTAATAAGCCATGGCGTCGTCGTAGTCCTCGCGCAGTTTGAGGGCCTTGTCGAGCATGTCCATGCCTTCCTGAACCTTGGCGCTGTTCTTTTCTTTCAGCGCTTCGCAGACTTTCTTGTCCTTCAGCGCGTCTTCGGGCTTGAGTCCAAGCTTGTTGCGCTCTTCCATGCGCGGCTGGTAGGTCTGCGTCCAGTCGATGACAGCGATGGAGTAGTAGGCTTCGGGATCATTCGGATCCGCCGCAATCACCTTGCGGTTCGCCTCTTTCGCTTCTTCGAACTTCTTCATCTGGAAGTAGAGCGAAGCGATACCTTTGAGGCTGGTGATGTTGTTGGGATCCTTCTGCAGGACGTTCTGGAATTCCTGGATGGCTTGTTCGGCGTTGCGGTTATTCTCCGGAGTGTCGGCGCCGGGGATGTATTGGTTGGCATAGGCCGTGGCGAGATAGAGACGCGCGTTCAACAGCGAGTCGTCGAGTGCGACGGCATTCTTGAAGTGCTCGATGGCCTCTTCGTACTTGGCGTTCTTGTAAGACTGGACGCCTTTGTTCAGCTGATCGCGCGCTTTGAGCTTATTGCAGCCGGTGGTCGCCAAAAGCGACAGGGCCGCAAGAGCGACCGCCAGGATCTTCATGCTTGCGCTTCTGTTCATTGCGGTATAAGTCCCCCTTGTCAGGGATCAATTCGGACGCAGTGCCCCAACGTCCTGGATTTAAGTGCGGAACTAAACTAACACCGAACCCCGAACTCTGGAAAATTTATCCGGTCGCAAGTGCGGCAGACCCGTGGGTCTGCCGCACCGCTCCGAAGTTCTGAGGGTGTAGCGACTACTGGCCAGCTTCGACCTTGGCGGTGATTAATCCGACCTTGATGTCCGGATCTGCGAGGTGAGCGATGTCGATCACCTGCGCCACCGTCTGGAAGGGCAGATCGTTGTCTGCCTTTACAAACATCACCTTCTCCGCGCGGGTTTTGTAAATATCCGCGAGACGGCCTTGCATGTTCTCAATCGTGACGTCGTCCTGATTGATCTTGTAGGCCACACCGGAACCGGCTTTGAGCGCCTGAACCACGATCGTACGATCGGGAGGTTCAACTTGCTTCTTTTCCGGATCCTTGGGCGGCTGGGGTACCAGCGCGTCCAGTCCGTGCGGCGTGAGTGGGGTGATGACCATGAAGATGATCAGCAGCACCAGCAACACGTCAATCAGCGGAGTGACGTTCATGTCAGCGTTCTGACCGCCACTTGCACTAACTCCCATTCCCATAACGTGACTCCTCTAATCGCCAGAGGGATTGGCCTTCTGCGTCGTGGGTGGCGGCGGCGGAGGCGTTCCCTGTTTACGCTGTTCGGTCAAAAGACCCAGTTGATCGACGCCTGCGGCGCGAACGTTATCGACGACGTCGGTGACAGCTCCATACCGGGCACGGGCATCAGCACGCACGAAGACGCGCTTATCGACCCGGTTGGCCAACTTGTCTTTCAACTTGTTGGTGAGCTGATCCGGCGGTGTCTTTTCGGACCCGAAGTAGACGGTGCCGTCGCGCATGATGGCGACGATCAGCGCATCTTCCTTGTCCGCGTCCGCCATGGCGATGGGACTTTCGGTCTTCGCCATGTCAACGCTGACGCCCTTCTGCAACATGGGCGTGACCACCATGAAGATGATCAACAGCACCAGCATCACGTCGACCATGGGGGTGACGTTGATGTTGGAGTTGACCTTCTTCCCTTCTGCTCTTATTGCTTGTGCCATTTACTTAAGCTCCTGGGTGCCGCAAGCGGCGCCGCCGTTACCGGCGCCGGTGCTGCAACAAGCTCGACTGACTACTTGCGCACCGCGGTGCGGCGCTTCAGGAAGTAATCGACGAGTTCGCTGGAAGAGTTGTCCATCTCGACGTCGAAAGCTTCGACGCGGCCGGTCAGATAGTTGAACATCATGACGGCCGGGATCGCGACGAACAGACCCACAGCGGTGGTGACCAGAGCTTCCGAAATACCGCCGGCGACAGCGGCCAGACCGGTCGCCTTGCTGCTGGCGATACCACGGAACGCGTTCAAGATACCGACGACGGTTCCGAACAGTCCGACGAAGGGGGCGGTCGATCCGATGGTGGCCAGGCTGCCCAGACCACGCTTCAGTTCGGCGTGAACGATAGCTTCGGCACGCTCGAGGGCGCGCTTGGAGGCTTCGATGGTTTCGCCGGGGATGTCAGTGGATTCGCCGTGAGCCTTGAATTCCTGCAAGCCAGCGACGACGACCTTCGCCAGGTGGCTCTTCTTGTTGCGCTCAGCGATCTTGATCGCTTCTTCAATATTGCCGTTCTTCAGCGCGCCAGCGACCTGCGGTGCGAATGCGCGAGACTGTTTGCGGGCGGCGCTGTAGGCCATCCAGCGATCGATCATGACACCGATGGACCAGCCGGACATGATGAACAGGATGATGACCACGATGCGGGCCAGCCATCCCATGGACTTCCACATTGAAACCGGATCCCAGCTAGTTGTTGCTTCTTCCTGGAAGATCCACATAGCGGTCGGAATGTGGCTCAGAGCGAGAGTTGCCAGATTTGCTACGAGCATTGGTTAGATATTCCTCCTCAGAACTTTTCAGGCGTGATTCAGTAGTAGCTCGGAATTGGGGCGAGGAAACGCCAGGCCCTACCCACTGCCGGGCGTCCGCTGCCTGGGCCGGACGTACAGCAGCTTGGAATGCTTAAGATGCGGCTAAGGATGGTACGGGAAGTGCCATCCATAGCCGAATTCGGGAAAATTCTTTCTAGCCGCCTGCCAGGGTGAAGTTCACCGTAATCTGGGTATCCACCTCGACCGGTTCGCCGTTGAGGAAGTACGGTTTGTACTTCCACTGTTTCACGGCTTCGATGGCGGCCGGAGCCAACATCGGGTGTCCGCTCACCAGGCGCAGGTTCTGAATGCTGCCGTCCTTGCCGATGGCAGCCTGGAGAACCACCTGTCCCTGAATGCGGGCCTGACGGGCCAGCGGAGGATAGGTCGGTCTTACCTGGTGAACCAGAAGACCTTCCGACACGCCCTGCGATACGCGCACGCGCTGCGGCGTCGCGACCTTGGGAACGGCGGCTGTGCTTTGCGTCTGGCTAATGATGCCACCAATGACGCCGCCCATCTGACCACCCGGTACGCCACCGGGGACGCCACCAGCCACACCGGCGTTCATCGACGGCGGTGGCGGCTCGTCTTCCTTGATCATCTGGATTTTCTGCGGAATCTTAGTCGGCGTGCGGAGCTGTCCGTTATCGAGTTCCGTCTCAATTTTCTTGATGATCTTCACCGGCGGTGCTGCGGCCGGCGGAGGCGGAGGCGGGGGTGGCGGGGGTGGCGCTACCAGAAACGTCATTAACTGCTGTTTCGGCAGGGCTTCCGTATAAATGAGCGGAACCAGCACGAGGATTCCGATCAAGCAGATCTGGGCGATGAACGAGATCATCGTGGTCGCGCCACGATTCTTGCTCTTGGTTCTACCGCCAGATTCGAAAAGGCTGTCTTCAAACATGGCCTGCTTCTCCGTACCGATACTTCCCTAGTTGATGTTAGACACCATCCAGCAAGATTTTGCTCCCAAAATCGTATGCAGCTGGACGAGTGCAACTCACAGCCGCGGGCAACCCGCGGCGGGCAGCCCAACAGACTGCCAAAACCTTGGAAATAATGCCCTATGTAAAGAATTGGCCCAGGAGACGAGAAAGCGAAATCCTCGAGCCACCGCCCCAGTGGCTCGAGGAACTTCGACGACAACTTAGAACCCGAAACTCAGTTTGAAAACCGGTATCCCACCCGTGCTCAGCGAGCGCGAGCTTTTTCCCGGGTCCGTGCGGCGGGTAGCGAAGCCACCTGCACGGGCTGGCCCTTTGCCTTGGCGCGCCATTCCTGGTACGCGACGAGCATGGGGGCCGCAACAGCGATCGAGGAGTAGGTCCCAATCAGGATTCCGATCACCAACGCGAATGAGAATCCGTGGAGAACTTCTCCGCCGAACAAGTACAGAGAAAGCACAGTGAGGAAGGTCAAACCAGAAGTCAGAATCGTTCGACTCAACGTCTGATTGATACTGCGATTGACGATCTCCGCCAGGCTTTCGCGGCGCAACAATTTAACGTTTTCGCGGATACGGTCAAACACCACGATGGTGTCGTTCATGGAGTATCCGACGAGCGTTAAAATCGCGGCGATGACGGTAAGCGATATCTCTTTGTTCGTCAATGAGAAAGCGCCGACCGTGATCAGGGTGTCGTGGAAGACGGCGACGACGGCGGCCACGCCGTAGATCATCTCGAAGCGGAACCAGAGGTAAATCAGCATGCCGGCCAAAGAGAGCCCAATCGCCCAATATGCCTGCTTTTGCAACTGTTTACCGACTTGAGGGCCTACAATTTCGACGTTCCGGACGCCGAAATCGGAGAGGAAAAATCCCTGTTGCAGCGCCTGAACGACGGGCGTTCCGACCGCGTTGAGCTGGTCAAAAGAAGCCACTGCACCGCCATTTTGCTTATCGCGGATACCGACGATCTGCTGGGCAAGCTCCTGGTAACGCTGGGGCGCGTCAGTTCCCAGGTGGAGCGGATCCTGGTTGAGCAGGAACTCCTGCACCGACTGAACGCTGGCGTTATTCAGGTCTTTCTTGTTCTGGTCGGTGTTGGTCTCAAGGGCGCTGATAATCGTGTTCTTGCCGGCATCGAGCGCCTGCTCACTCGTCTCCTTGATATCAAGAGAGATGAGCAGTTCGTTGACAGAACCCTGGCCAGCGATGCTTTGCAGCTTTGCGTCCTTAAGGCCCGCACGATCCAGTTTGGAGCGGATCTCGTTTTCGTTCGGCGGGTGCGTGAACTTCACGTAGACGAGGGTGCCGCCGCGGAAATCAACGCCAAGCGGAATGCCATGCCAGAACAGCATGGACATGATGCCGGCGACGCTGAAGACAAGAGAGAAGGCAAGGAAGTACCATTTCTTGCCCAGGAAATCGATATTCGTATTGCGGAAAAATTCCACCTAAAAACCCCTAAATCATCGGGCCATCGGGTCAATGATGATCGGGCCATTGCCCTTCCCGAGTCCCAGATATTCCAACTTTTATCGGATCACCGGACCTACTCGCCCGACGATCCGACCACAAATCACTAAATGCTCAGCGCTTCGCCTGCGCGGTGATTGTTGAGGTGCGCGTCGAAAATCACGCGCGACACAAACACTGCCGTGAACAGGTTGGCAAGGAGACCGAACGTCAATGTGACGGCGAAACCGCGCACTGCACCAGTACCGAACATGAAGAGGATGATCGCGGAGACGATGGTCGTCACGTGGGTGTCGACGATGGTGACCCAGGCATGCGCAAATCCCTGTTGCACCGCGGACGGCGGTGTCTTGCCGTTGCGCAACTCTTCACGAATACGCTCGAAGATCAGGACATTTGAGTCCACGCCCATACCTACCGTGAGAATCACACCCGCGATACCCGGCAGCGTAAGCGTTGCCCCGCTAAAGCCGAGGAATCCGAGCAGAATAATCAAGTTGAGAATTAACGCGAGATCCGCATTGATTCCCGAACCGCGGTAATAAATGAGCATGAAGATCAGGACAGCAGCCAATCCGATTATTGCTGCCATCACGCCATGACGAATGGAGTCGGCACCGAGCGAAGGACCAACCGTGCGCTCTTCGAGATACCGAATGCCAGCCGGCAACGCGCCGGACCGAAGCATGAGCGCCAGGTCCTTGGTCTGTTGCTCGGTGAAGGCTCCGGTGATGCGGCCTTCGTCCTTAATCTGCTCTTGAATGGTGGCGACTTCCTGCACCCGGTTATCGAGCACGACGGCAAGCTTGTCATTGACATGAGCGCCGGTAAATTGGCCGAAGCGGCGTCCGCCCTCGGCGGTCAGGGTAAATTTCACCGCGGGGCGCTGGTTTTCATCACGTGTCGGATCGGCGCCACGAAGGTCGCGGCCAGTGACAGCGGACGAGCGTGAAACCAACCACCACTCTTCATGCGGCTGATCGGAAGAGGAACTGGCGGGAGAGCGTCCCTTCAAAAGGACCGAGTCGGCGGGAAGAACTCCGCCGTTCTGCTGCAGGGCTTCCGCTTCGCTCGAGAAGGGTCCGCCGAGTGCCTGGCGAATCTGGAGCATGGCGGTGGACTGCATGATGTCTTTCACGCGCGCGGGATCGTCCACGCCCGGCAGCTGCACCAAAATCTGATACTGCCCGAGGCCGTGCTCTTCAATGACCGGCTCGCTTACGCCCAGCGTGTCAATGCGATTGCGAATCGTCTCGATCGCCTGCGTGACGGCACGGTTCTTCATGTCGTTGAGCACGCTCGGCTTCATCGACATGAGCCAGCTGTTTTCCGGGCCGGATTTCAGGTCGTATTCCGATAACCGTTCGGAGACGATACGGCGCAATTCGCTACTCGACTCCGGCGGTACACCCTTGATTTGGATCTGATCGGGGTTGTTCTGCGGGTCAGGCTGCGAGACATCGGCGTAATTGACATTCGCCGCACGCATATCGGTTTTCAGGCGCTCGATGGCGTTGTCAGAATCGGCCTTCACGGCGTCGTTGACCATCACCTGAAGAATCAGGTGGGTTCCGCCGCGAAGATCAAGGCCGAGGTGAATGCGGTCTTGAATGGAGGAGACCAGGCCCTGTTTGCTGAGGCTGCTGGGGATGCCGATGATGCCAAAGAGAAACACCAGCATCACAGCGACGATGAAAATTGTTTTCCAGAGAAGGTTCTTGTTCATGGTGTACTGCTACGAAATCAAAAATTTACGCTGTTTTGGCGGCTTCTTCGCCGCTTGCTACTGAAACGATAGCGGTACGCGCAACTTCCAGCCGGATATTGTCTGGCGGAACCCGCAGATGAATGTTGTCGTCGCGAAGTGCGACGATAGTTCCCTTGATGCCCCCGCTGGTAGTCACCCGGTCACCGGTCTTGAGATTTCCCAGCATGCCCTTCCACTGCTTCTGGCGACGCTGCTGCGGAAGAATCAGAAGGAAGTAAAAGATCAGGAAAATGAAAACCAGGGGAGCCCACGCCAACCAGCTTGCGCCGCCTGACTGGGATTGAAGTATGAGAGCGAAAACGTGCATGTTCATGCGTCCATAGCCGCCCAATCACACGGCGGCCTTCGAAATTCCGGAATTAGAAATACCAACTGTCGCGAATCGATGAATCTATTGTACCTGCGGGAACTACTTGGACTGGCCGCCGCTATGTCACTCGGACATAAACGAGGCCAACATCGGGCCTTCCCTTTAGGTATGAGCAGGGGAGTTCAGACTGCGAGCTCGGACTTCAGACACAAACCTCGCAAACTCTCCAAGCTTGATAGCTTGCCGCACTGAACGCATAGTGTCAAGGTAGAAGGCCAGATTGTGGATGGTATTTAAAACCTGTGCCAGCATCTCGTTAGCGACATACAGGTGCCTGAGATAAGCCCTGGAGTAACGGGTACAGACCTTGCACCGGCAGGCTGGATCCAGTGGCCCTTCGTCCAACGCGTAACGGGAATTTTTGATGTTCACTTTGCCCTGAGAGGTAAACAGTAGCCCATGCCGAGCCGCCCGGGTCGGCAGGACGCAGTCCATCATGTCGATCCCCTGGGCGACGTACTCAACGATCTCCTCCGGAGTGCCCACGCCCATCAGGTAGCGAGGCTTGTTTTGCGGAAGATGGGGCAAGGTTGCGTTGACAACGTCATACGTGAGGTTGCGCGGCTCGCCGACGCTCAGGCCGCCAATCGCGTAC
>DASTGW010000519.1:0-5124 GCA_035718705.1 Terriglobales bacterium
ATGGGAGCTTGTTGCCCGTTATGCTGATCTCGCTATCGATCGCGATGCGTTCGCCCGCGGCTTCGCTGACATCACCAAATCAGCAACCTCCGCTCAAACCTGGTCCGTCGGCGTGAATTGGTATCTGAACAAATACACCAAGCTCCTGTTCGACTACGACCAGACCCACTTCAACCGCGGTGCCATTGTTGGCAACCGCCCCACCGAAAAAGCGCTGATGAATCGGCTGCAGCTGTCCTTCTAGGAGATGAAGATGAAAACGACTGCCGCCATCCTGATCATCACCGCGCTCGCCGGCTTTGCCTTCGGTGCGAATACCGTCACGTTACTTAACGCTTCTTACGATCCCACGCGTGAGTTTTACCAGGACTTCAACGCCGCTTTCGCTCGTTACTGGAAAGCCAAGACCGGGCAGGATGTCAAGGTTAACCAGTCCCACGGCGGCTCAGGAAAGCAAGCCCGCGCCGTCATCGATGGCCTTCAAGCCGACGTCGTAACACTGGCGTTAGCCTACGACATCGACGCCATTGCCGAGCGTTCCGGACAACTCCCGCGCGAATGGCAGAGCCGCCTTCCCAACAAGAGCACCCCGTACACTTCGACGATCGTCTTCCTGGTTCGCAAAGGCAACCCCAAGAAAATCAAGGACTGGGACGATCTCGTTCGCCCGGGCTTGAACGTGATCACGCCAAACCCTAAAACATCGGGCGGTGCACGCTGGAACTATCTCGCCGCCTGGGGCTACGCGCTCAAGAAGAACAATAACGACGACGCTAAGGCCCGCGATTTTGTAGCCCGTCTTTACAAGAACGTTCCCGTGCTCGACTCCGGGGCGCGCGGCGCAACCACCACCTTCGTTCAGCGCGGTATCGGCGATGTCCTTCTCGCCTGGGAAAACGAGGCCTTCCTCGCCATCAAGCAGCTCGGTGCTGACAAGCTGGAGATCGTCGTGCCTCCTACAAGCATCCTCGCCGAACCTCCGGTAGCTGTTGTCGAGAAGGTAGTCAACAAGCACGGTAATGCTGCGATCGCCAAAGCCTATCTCGACTACCTCTATACCGACGAAGGTCAGGAAATCGCGGCACGAAATTACTACCGCCCGCGTTCGCAAGCGGTCGCAGCGCGCTACGCAAAACAATTTCCTCAAATCAACATGTTCACCATCGACGACCTCGGTGGATGGCAGAAGGCTCAGAAGCGCCACTTCGATGATGGCGGCGTCTTCGACCAGATTTACGGACACTAAGGAGCAAGTGTGGGAGCACCGGCAAAATCGTTGAGCGGCCTGCGGCAGAACATCGATACCTCTGTTCTCGAAGCACAGCGCCTGATCGTGGAGCAGCCTCGTCCGCTGCGCATCACTCGCACGCGTGCTGGCATCCTCCCCGGCTTCGGACTGTCGCTCGGCTATACCATTCTTTACCTGTCGCTGATCGTTCTTCTGCCCCTCATGGCGCTCTTTCTTAAGATCTCGAGCCTTCACTGGGCCCAGTTCTGGCATATCGTCAGCGCCCCCCGGGTTCTGGCTTCTTACGAACTTACCTTTGGCACGTCGCTGCTGGCCGCTAGCATCAACACGATCTTTGGATTCGTGCTCGCCTGGGTCTTCACGCGCTACACGTTCCCCGGCAAAGCCATCTTCGACGCATTCATCGATCTGCCGTTCGCTCTACCGACGGCCGTCGCGGGCATCGCCCTCACCACTCTCTACGCCGATAGCGGCTGGATTGGACGACTGCTTGCGCACTTCAACATTCACCTTGCATTCAGCGCTTCGGGCATCACGATCGCGATGATTTTTGTGACGCTCCCATTCGTTATCCGCAGTGTGCAACCGGTGTTGCAGGAAATGGAAAAGGAAGTGGAAGAAGCTGCATCCAGCCTCGGCGCGGGACGCTGGAAGACCTTCTCCCGTGTCATCTTTCCGGCCTTGCTTCCTGCGTTGATCACCGGCTTCGGCCTCTCCTTTGCCCGCGCTCTAGGCGAATACGGTTCCGTCGTCTTCATCGCCGGCAACATGCCCATGAAGACCGAAATCACGTCGCTGCTTATCATCACCAAGCTCGAGCAATATGACTACGTCGGCGCCACCTCTATCGCCATCGTGATGCTTATCTCGTCTTTCATCCTGCTGCTTGGCATCAACGCGCTCGAACGCCGCAGCCGACGCTTCCAGGAGGCGAAAGGGTGAGCCACTCGCAATCACAGCGTCAACTCGGCGAATCGCGACTCGTCCGCTGGACCCTCATTGCCATCGGCTTGCTCTACCTCGGCATCTTCCTTATCGCGCCCCTTGCTGCCGTCTTCGCCCAGGCTTTTGCCAAAGGATGGCGAGTTTACCTCGATTCCGTCACTCATCCCGACGCGCTCTCCGCCATCAAGCTCACGCTCATCACGGCTGCCATCGCGGTTCCGTTAAACGCTATCTTCGGCATCGCAGCCGCCTGGTGCGTCACCCGCTTCCGTTTTCGCGGGCGCCAGTTCCTCATCACCCTCATCGATCTGCCGCTCGCGATTTCGCCGGTCATCTCCGGACTCATTTACGTCCTCATGTTTGGCCTTCAAGGGTGGCTCGGACCCTGGCTCCAGTCCCGTGATTTGCAAATCATCTTCGCTGTGCCGGGTATTGTGCTCGCCACCGTCTTCGTGACCTTCCCGTTCGTCGCGCGCGAACTCATCCCGTTCATGCAGACGCAAGGCTTCGAGCAAGAAGAAGCCGCGAGTGTGCTTGGCGCGCGTGGATGGAGTATCTTCTGGCGAGTCACCTTGCCCAACATCAAGTGGAGTTTGCTTTACGGCGTTGTGCTCTGCTCCGCTCGCGCCATGGGCGAGTTCGGCGCCGTTTCAGTAGTGTCGGGCCACATCAGCGGGCTTACCAACACGGTGCCGCTGCAGGTCGAAATCCTCTACAACGAATACAACTTCACGGCTGCCTTCGCGTTGGCATCATTGTTGACATTCCTTGCCCTCGGCACGCTACTCGCAAAGCGAATCGTGGAGTGGAGAACCGGTGTACCTGGAAGGTGATGTATGAGTATTGAAATCCGTAACGTCTCGAAGAACTTCGGCGAATTCCCAGTCCTGCGTAATGTCTCACTCGACGTGCAGGAAGGCGAACTGCTCGCCCTCCTCGGTCCTTCGGGATCCGGAAAGACCACCCTGCTGCGGATAATCGCCGGTCTCGAGCAGCCCGACTCCGGCCAGATCGTGCTCAACAACGCAGACGCCACCCGTCAGACGCCCGCCCAGCGCCGCGTCGGATTTGTCTTCCAGCACTACGCGCTCTTTCGCCATATGACCGTGGCCGAGAACATTGCCTTCGGACTCAAGGTGCGTCCTCGCTCCGAACGTCCTTCGCGCAAGGACATCAAGGAAAAAGTCCGCGAGCTCCTTGCGCTCGTACAACTCGAATCACTCGCGTCCCACTATCCTTCGCAACTTTCCGGCGGACAGCGTCAGCGCGTCGCCCTCGCTCGCGCCCTCGCCGTCGAGCCTGAAGTTCTCTTGCTCGACGAACCCTTCGGCGCCCTCGACGCTCGCGTGCGCAAAGAACTTCGCCGCTGGCTACGTCGCCTTCACGACGAAATCCATATTGCCAGCGTCTTTGTCACGCACGATCAGGAAGAGGCACTCGAAGTTGCCGATCGCGTGGCCATCATGAATCGGGGCACACTCGAACAAATCGGATCGCCAACCGACGTTTACGAGCGTCCGGCCAATTCATTCGTCTACAACTTCCTGGGCAACGTAAATCTATTTCATGCCCGCATTGAGGACGGTGTTGCACGATTTGGTGGTGCGGACTATGCCGCTCCCGCCAACGCTCCCGCCGGAAGTGTCGCAGCCGCCTATGTTCGTCCGCACGAACTCGAACTACTCGCCGATGCCTCGCATCCCGACGCCATTCCCGCGACCATCTCGTACGTGTATGCGCTTGGTCCGGTAGTTCGGATCGAGCTCACCCGAAACGACAATGGCGACCTGCTCCATGCCGAAGTGCCGCGTAAGCGCTTCGAGGAACTGGCCGCCATTCCCGGTGAGATTGTGCACGTCAAGCCGAGTAACGTGCGGGTTATTGCCGACGACTACGTAATTTAACTTTTACCAGCGCTTGCGGATCTTCGTGTCGACCGCGAAGCCGCCATTCTGGTCACGCGTTCCGCTAAAGCTGAATCGCGGCGACACTTTGTACTCGAGCTGAATTACCTGCCGGTTCGTCGCAGTCACATCTGTCGAGAACGTCACGAAGACCTTGCTCGTCACGCGTTGTTGAATTGTCACCGTGGCTCCCGGGTTCTGCGATCCTCCACTGCCCGTTCCGCCCAATGTCGGATCGATCGATAACTGCGAGATGCCCGCGATCTTCGACAGGCGGTTCGTAACTTGTCCCGATACCGCCGATGCAATCGCCGACTCCGCTCCCAGGTTTCCCGGCGGATTCGGATTTGCCGCCGACGCTTCCGTCGTCTTCCCAAACGCTAACAGGTTGATGATGTCCGCAGGAGGAAGTGCCGGATCCGAGGTGTAAGAAGTCCTCATCTTCTCGATCGGTCCTTCAAATCTCATTGCGATGTTGTACTGCTGGATGGTCGTATTGATTGACGCGTTTAAAACTGGCTGTGTACGTGCCGGATTCACAAAGTCTACCGTCGCGCCCTGCAGCAGGTAGCGATTGCCGCGGAAGATCAGGTCGCCGTTCGTCAGGTTCACGCGGCCCAGAATCACCGGTTGCGCTGCCGTCCCGCGCACGTTCAGGTTGAGTCCGCCCGATAAACTCAACTCCCGACTCGACAGGTTAATTCCTTGTGGCGATCTAACTGCCAGATCAAGCAGCAAATTCGTCGTGAAGCCCTGTGCCGGCGGCGGCTCCGTAGTTCCACCGAACTGGCCCATCATCTCCATCAAATCGAAGTCGGGTGTAAACGACAGCTGCTCCAGGTTTACCTGTCCGCGCAGGTAGGCTGTCTCTGGTGTGCCGGTCATCGTTACATTCGCGCCAATACCCGATCGCACTCCAGCAGGGTAGAGCAGCCTTATGTTGTCCGCCGACATTGCCAGGTCGAAGCTGATCGCGGGACGATACATCACTCCGCCGCGTGCCACTACCTTGCCGCCTCCCACTGT
>DASTGW010000520.1:0-5129 GCA_035718705.1 Terriglobales bacterium
CGCATCTGGCCGCTCTACTTTGCCGTCTTCTGGGGACTGATCCTGCTCGGCCGACACCTGCCGGGCATTGCCACCAACGACCACGGTGCCTGGCTTGCCTTCACCTTCTTCGCCGGCAACTGGTACATCCTGCGCCATGGCTGGATCGCCGGATCCATCGATCCGCTCTGGAGCATCGCCGTCGAAGAGCAGTTCTACATCGCGATCCCGCTGCTGACGAAGTTTGGGGGACGGAAACTTCTCTCCGCCCTCAGCGCTGTGCTGATCGTAGTCTCTTACCTGTTCAGCGTTCATTACGCAAAGCTGGTTTACAGCGGCGAGAGCGGACAATGGGTCAACAGCTGGTTTCAGTTCCAGTTCTTTGCCGCCGGAGCGCTTCTCGCCATCCTGCTCCACGGACGCGTTCCACGTTGGTCGCTCGGCCTGCGTGCGCTCGCCTTCCTCGCCGCTGCGGCTCTCTGGGTGTTCGCCGTCCTTGGCCCGGGCGTGAAGAGTTACGACGCACACACCACCGTCTCGGGAGGAATCATCGGCTGGCTCATGGTGCTCGCCGGGTCGGTGCTGTTCTTCCTTTCATCGCTCGGCACTCCCGAACGTTTCGTTCCGCGTTGGCTCACCTATCTCGGACGCATCTCCTTCGGCCTGTACATGTTTCACTCGCTGATCTTTCATCTCGTCTTCGAGATTGCGTTCAAGCGCTATCAAGCTTCCCTTCATATCTCCGAAAGAGTGTTGCCCTATTTCGGGACCACACTGGTGCTTCTGCTCACCATTCTGGTCGCCAGCATCTCCTATGCGTTCTTCGAGAAGCCGTTCCTGAAACTGAAGAATCGCTTCACTTTCGTTCGCTCTCGACCGGAATAACTACTATGTCCGCCCCTAAACACCTCTGCTATAATCCCTTTGCACCTGAAGTTCGGGTTTCGACTGGGCTTTTACCCCGCCCAAGTGCATCAGTGCGGAAGTGGTGGAACTGGCAGACACACCATCTTGAGGGGGTGGCGCCGAGAGGCGTGGGGGTTCAAATCCCCCCTTCCGCACCATAAACTCCCGAAATGCTTTAGGAATCAACAAGATTAAGCACACCGCGCGTGTGCCCGATTGGCAGCCATGATCATTGTCGTCACCATCATCCACGTAATCGTTTGTTTGTTCCTGATCGCCGTCGTTCTGCTCCAGAGCGGCAAGAGCGCCGACATCGCCGCCGCCTTCGGCGGTATGGGCAGCCAGACCGCATTTGGTCCTCGTGGCGCCGCCACGGTACTGAGCAAGGCAACCACCTGGTCGGCTGTGATCTTTATGCTCACTTCTATCACGCTCTCGATTTTCGCGACGCGCGCATCGCACACCTCCGGATCGGTCCTGAGTGGCACCAAGCAAGGAACAACCCAGCAGCAGAAGCTGCCGACGAACCAGCCCACTCCGAACCCGACTACGCCGACGCCGCCACAAAAGTAGTTCGGAATTCGAATTTCGCTTTTTCGCAAAGCCCTCACCTTCGAGGGCTTTTGCTTTTCGTACTGAATACTGGATACTGAGTACTGGATACTGACCAACTGAAAATGATCCACGAAATCTTCCCTGTCGGCCCGCTGCAATGCAATTGCTCCGTAATCGGCGATGAACTCTCGCATGAAGCGATTGTTATCGATCCTGGCGCCGACATCTCGCGTGTCCTCGACGTCCTGCAACGCCACTCGCTCAAGGTCACGCAGATCCTGATCACGCACGGACACATCGACCACGTTGGCGGAGCTATGAAGCTTAAGCAAGCCACCGGCGCTCCCATCCTTATCAACCAGAACGATGCCCCGCAGTTGCAGATGCTCGACATGCAGGCAACCTGGATCGGTGTCGCGCCACCCGGCCAAGTCACCATCGATGCCAGCCTCGAAGACGGCGACAGAATCTCGACAACTAACCTTCATGCCACCGTCATGCACACGCCAGGTCACACCGAAGGCAGCACCTGCATTTACTTCCCTGCCGAGAAGAAGCTGATCGCCGGAGACACGCTGTTCGCCGGCAGCATCGGCCGCACCGACCTGCCTGGCGGCAACTTCGAGAAGATCATGGATTCCCTGCACAACCGCGTGATGGCTCTGCCGGAAGAGACAGTCGTCATCCCCGGACACGGTCCGACAACCACGATTGGCGAAGAGAAGGAAACAAATCCGTTCCTGGTGGGCTAGTTAATGCGCTTGGAAGCAACTACCGCCGGACGCTTCTGTTTTAGAGGAAGAAAAATCGAAAAGACAGTTCCGCGCCGCGCGGGCGATGTGCTCGACCATACGCGGATAGTGCCCGAGTGCTTCTCGATCATGCCTCGCGTCACCCAAAGTCCGAGTCCGGTTCCCTTCGCGCCCTTGGTTGTGAAGAACGGTTCAAAGAGACGGTCTCGGTTCTCCGAGGCAATGCCAACTCCGTTGTCCGCAATGCTGACGCGCACTCCACGCACACCGCGCCCAGTCCAGCTGCGACCGCGGCTCACGCGTACGCGCAATTTCCCTTTCTTTCCGGCGGCATCCAGCGCATTGGCCAGAAGGTTCGAAAGCACCTGACGAATTTCGCCCGGCATTGCTTCAATGGCAATGTCCGTCTTGTACTCCTTGTCGACGCTCACATAGGACGTGCGCATCTTGCGCTCGAAGAGAGAGAGCACGTCATCCATGAGGGACGTAATGCGCACCGACTCAACGCTCGTGCTGTCGCGGTAGAAGCCGAGTGTCTGGCGCGCAATATGCGCCACGCGCCCAATCTCCTCCTGTGCCATGCGCGTGAATCCCTTGGCTGCGACATCGAGAGATTTGTTTTGCTCGAGCAGATACAAAAGGTTCGTCACGGCCTCGAGTGGATTATTGATCTCATGTGCGATGCTGGCAGCCAGGCGACCCGTGGCCGCAAGCTTTTCGGAATTCCGGAGTGCCTCCGCGGCGAAACGGCGTTCGGTGATGTCTTCGATTACGGCAATGATGTACTTGGGTGCACCCTGCTCGTCTTTGACCAGCGAGCTGGTAACTTGCGCCCAGATCTGCGATCCGTTCTTTCGAACGTAGCGCTTTTCGATCTTGTAGCTGGTGTAGTCGCCGGCCAGCATGGAGTTCAGTTTCTCTACGTTCGCTGGCAGGTCGTCAGGGTGAGTAAATTCGTGGAAGCGGTGACCGAAGATTTCTTCCTCGTCATAGCCGAAGATCTCGGCCAGCTTGTGATTCACCATCAGCAGCGTGCCATCGAGCGCAACGTGAGCCATTCCGACTGCTGCCTGGTTGAACGTCACACGGAAGCGTTCTTCTGTCTCTCGCATGGCTCGTTCGGCGGCCTTGGTTCCGGTGATGTCCACGGCGACTCCGACCATTGATTCTGGAGTGCCTGTCGCATCGTAGAAAATCTTTGCTTTGGCGAAGGCCCAGCCGAGCGTTTCGGCCCGCGCAGTCCGAAATTCCACGTTGAGATCATGATGTTCAGAAGCCGCCCGCTCGATGCTCTCGCGCACCCGCGTGCGGTCTTCGGGATGAACCTGCGCAAGCAACGAATCGAACGCAGATCCAAGTGTGGTGGCGTCATGCAGACCGAGAACCCGCGGCAAATCCGCTGACCAGGTGAACGTATTTTCGCGAATATTCCATTCCCAAGAGGCGATACCGGCGGACTCCGAGGTCAAGCGAATGCGCTCGCGGTTCCTTTGCAGTTCTTCTTCGGCTCGCCGGCGGTCGGTGATGTCCAGCGCGATACAAATCACCGCCTGCTTGCCTTCGTAGTCAAAGAGGCTGCCGTTAAATTCAATCGTCTTAGTGACGCCGTTCTTGGTGATGATCTTCGCTTCGAATTGCTCAGGTACCGGCTTGCCTTCCCCACGCAGTCGCATGCGCTCCCGGATGTATGCCAGCGAGTCTGGATGCAACATCGTCCAGAAGCTGCGGTTCAGAAGTTCTTCTTTCGGGTAACCGGTGATTTCCGATGTCGCACGATTGGAATAAAGCAGTTTCTCGCCGTCGTGGATGAAGATTGAGCACGGTGCTACTTCGGCCAAGGTTCGGAACTTCGCTTCGCTGTCCTTGAGTGCCCGCTCAGCAGTTTGCTTTGAGGTGATGTCCTCAAAGACCACGACTCCGGCGATTATTTTTCCGGCCTTGTCGCGAATAGGGGATGCGTTCACCGACAGCACGCAAGGTTGGCCGTCCAGTTTCTTGAGCGGCAACTCTTCGCCCAGGATTGCCTGCCCGGAGGTCAGCGCGCGCATCACCGGCCAATCGTCCTTTTGCATCATGGTTCCATCGGGACGCAGCGCGTTAAAGTAATTCGACCAATTGGCCTTTCCGTGCGGATGCAGGTCGGTCGTTCTCCAGAACTCGTTAGCCACCTCGTTGCGCAGCAGCACATCCCCCGATGCATTCGTCACGGTCACACCGAACGGCATCTGCTGCAGCACCTGGTGCAATGTCGAGAGCGCTTCTTCTTTCTCGTGGGCGATCCGCTGCAGTTCACGGTGCAATCGCGCATTGTCGATCGCCATAGCGGCACGGTTAGCCAGTTCCATTGCAAACTGAAGATCGGTTTCGGTGTAGGCCTTACCAGAATCTGTCCATACCAGGCTAAGCGTGCCGAACACGTGATCTCGCGCCGTGAGCGGCACGATCATGACGCTGCTCATGCCGAGTTGGAGGATGGCCTGCAGATGCTGATCGTCCCGCGCAAATGGCCGGATGCGTTCAGCGTCTACCTTCGAGATCAATAACGGCTGCTGCGTTTCCACAACGTTCGAGATACCCGACGGCATGCCGGTCCGCGGAGGATAAGTCGACTGAAGCTTCTTTCCCAACTCCGCTTTGGTCGGATCGCAATGTACGATGGCCAGGGGTGGCAGCGACCCGTCTTCCGCGAGCATGTTGATCGAACAAAAGTCTGCGAAACGCGGTACCAACAACTCCGAAACCGCTCCCAGGGTCTCTTCGTAGTTCAGGCTGGAAGAAAGTAATTTTCCAGCTTCCAGCAGGAACGCTTTGTGGAAGGACTCCATGTTCTCCGGCGCGTCGGGAACCAAGGGGCTGCGTTGGGCGCTGGAGTTGGAGTTCGCCATAGGACGGGTGGAGAGGGGTAAGTAGCTGGCCCCCAAATCTTGCGTACAGCTT
>DASTGW010000521.1:0-3954 GCA_035718705.1 Terriglobales bacterium
ATGCGTTTAGCCATGGGTTTCATCCGCAAGCATACTGAACGGCTCGCCGCCTATTGGGCTGAAGCGTTGGGTGGTCCAGTTTTGTACTCTGGTTCCTATGGCGACGAAACCAGCGTGGTGAAGATCCACAGCGGGAATGGCGAGCACGAGGAGATGAATCGGCGTGCGATCGATTGCTTCGACGTGGCGTTAGCCGATGTCGGACTAGATAAGGACGCCCGGTTGCGGCAAGTGCTGCATGACTACTTTGCGTGGGCGACCACGACGACCATGTATCGGTATCACCGTTCCGCCGACGATGTGCCGAGCGGGCTCAAGATTCCCCGCTGGTCATGGAACGGGCTGCAGGAGTGAACTTTCCGCCTCTCCGTTCAGTTTTTCTCTGCCGAGCTAGGCCACTAATCCTGAGTTTTGCCACTGAATCTTCCTCCCACTTATTTTTTTTGGAGATTTACCTGGGAGTGTCGAAATCCCGCGAGCCAGTTCGATATACCTGTGAAAACGTAGAAGCCAAAGGCTTTGAGATACACAAAACGATTGAAGGAGATTCAGAATGCGATTTTTGAGCATTTACAAGACTGCCGAGCGTACCTCACCGCCGACGCAAGAGGAGATGAGCCGCATGGGACAACTGATTGAGGAAGGGATGAAGGCAGGGTGGCTGCTGGGAACGGAAGGGTGCCTGCCCAGCGCATTAGGGGTTCGCGTGCGGCGTGCGGGTGAGAAGGTGACGGTCACAGACGGTCCTTTTGCGGAAACCAGAGAATTAGTTGGTGGTTTCGCAATTCTGAAAACCAGTTCCAAAGCAGAGGCCGTGGAATTGGCCCGGAAGTTTCTCCAAGTGGCCGGAGAAGGCGAGTGCGAACTGCGCCAGTTGTACGAGCCCGGGGCAGAGTCCAATTGTGCAGGCAGCGTGGATCGGATCGAAGTCCCCGCTTAGGGGCTTGATTCGCAGAGGCTGAGAGGCGGCTTCGTCGCCGCCTCTACTGGCCGACATTGGCTCGTTCCAAAAGAGGCATGAACCGCGCTTTTTGGCGTCGCGTCGTTCCGTCTTGGCGCAAGGGAGTTCGTCCCATAGAAAGCTGTTACTTCGGGAAAGGTGATGTGTCCTAGCGATCAGCAGGGCACATGACGAACTTCAGAAGTTGGGCTGCGCTTCCCATCCGACTCATTGTTGGTTACGGCTTCATGGCGCACGGCTACGCCAAGCTGGCGAGAGGGCCAGAAGTGTTCATTGGCATTCTGCATGCGATGGGAGTACCGGCTCCGGCGATGATGGGTTGGGCAACCATTGCGGTTGAACTGCTCGGCGGCTTTTGCGTGTTGATCGGCGCATTTGTGCCGCTGGTCAGTCTGCCAATGGTCGCAGTTCTATTGGTCGCGGCAATCACCGTGCATCTTCCGTATGGGTTCAGCTCCATCAAGCTACAGGCATTTACCGCTGCAGGTCCGAGATTTGGACCGCCCGGATACGAGGTAGCGTTGCTTTATGTGGCTTGTCTCGCGACGTTGGTGCTGGGAGGTTCTGGACCGTTCGCAATCGACTCATGGATTGATAATCGCCGCCGCAGAGGGACACGTCAGACTGCTTCTGCATCGATCAGAGCCGGTGAAACCGACCAGAGGTAACTTCGGTGAATGACGTTCGAATCAGACCTGCAGAGTTGCCTGACCTGGATCAGCTGGCGGAGATGTGCGAAGCGCTGTGGCCGATCTCATCTGCCGAAGAGCATGCAAGGGAACTACGACTGCTGTTGAACGGTAAGGCATCACTGGTTGTAACGATGCCGCTCGTCATCCTGGTTGCAGAAGTCAAGTATGGGGGACTCGTCGGTTTTGTGGAGGTCGATCTACGTTCGCACGCCGATGGGTGCGATCCGTCGCGGCCGGTCGGGTATATCGAAGGCTGGTATGTCGGCGAGGAATATCGGCAGTACGGGATCGGCAAGATGCTGATTGCGGCGGCAGAGGAATGGGCGCGGAGCCACGGCTGCGCGGAGGTCGCGTCCGATGCTGTCATCGATAACGTGGTTTCGCAGCGTGCCCACGAAGCGTTGGGCTTCGAAGTGGTGGATCGCTGTGTGCATTACCGGAAGAAGCTCTGACGCACTCTTAAATGAAATCCCGACATTCTGCTGATCGGCACTGACAGGGGAGGCGGCCGTCATGATGGGAGAGTCCGTAGTCGACGGTCATTTCTTCTCCGGCGGCGATGTTTCGTAGCGCATAGAACTCGGCGCGGCCGAAGGCGATACGAACGAAGACGTTGGGATTGCAGGAATGATTGATGTACTGGAATGGCCCGCCGCCGACACTCTCGTCGACGGCGTGGCGATCGTCGAGTTCGATGATGGCGACGTGCTTGCGAGTCCTGGCGCGACGGCGCGCCTCGCGGACGGAAATGCGCTCACCTGTGTACTCGCCGACTTTGCTACGCGCAGGGATGGGCGCGTCGGTGAACAATCCTTTGCCTTCAATCCTGCTTTTTCGAACCACCAGCATGTCGGTAAATCTATCAAGAAACGAACGCTGAATTAACAGAGCCGATCAAAAAAATAAGCCCGGCTTATCGCCGGGCTATTCATTCGATGAAAGTTTCTTACTTGACGTTGAGCGTTACGTCATCAACCACGAAGTTCGTACGCAGTGACGAATCCTCGGTCGCGACGAAATACAGGCGGATGGCGCGACCGCGATAGGCGCTGAGATCGAATGTACGTAGCTGGTATCCCGAGGCTTTGTTGACGTTCGAGTATGACGCCAGGGTTCCGAGCAGACGACCATAGCTGTCGAGCACCTGCACGTTCAGCCGGTCGTGCGCGATGCCGGTAGTGTCGTAGCTGTCCACGTGCAGCCAGAAACTGAGCGTGGCCGAAAGCGTGTTGGAAGGAATGCTTACCTGCTGGTACATCGAGCGAGTGGTCGGATTGCCGTAGCCGGAGAGCCACGCCTTCCACGAGCCCGTGTGAGCATACTCGCCGCTGAGGTAGGTGATCACGCCAGTGGTGGCCGCCCAACCGGTTTGACCGCTTTCGAAGCCCGGATTGACGATGAGCTGCGATGCTGTGCCCGTGCCTCCACCCGATGAGGTGATCACCAGCGTGAAGTTCGCCGTGTGCGCTTTGCCGCCACCGTTCGCGGTGACGGTCAGGTTATAAGTGCCAGCCGGAGCCGCACTGCTCGCGCTGACGGACAGCGTTGAACTGCCCGCACCAGGCGCGGCGATGGTTGCCGGATTCATGCTGGCCGAAACTCCCGAAGGCATGCCGCTTACGGACAGCGTGACCGACGAGTTGAAGCTGCCGACCAGCGCTGTGCGCACCGTCGCCGAGCCGCTGGTGCCCTGAGGCATCGTGATGGATGTCGGGCTTACCGTCAGCGAGAAGTCGCTGCTCGTCGTGACGGCCGTGACGGTTACCGCGATATTCGTGCTAACAGTCTTGGTGCCGTCGTAAGCATTGACCGTTACCGTGTATGTCCCCGCCGAGAGTGTGCTCGCCGGACGGAAGGTCAGCAGAGACGATCCGGATCCGCCGGCAATCGATGTGGTGCTGAACGAGGCGGTGAGTCCGGAAGGCAGACCAGACACGGACAAGGACGTTGAGCTCGCGCCGCCAGAGACGCTGACAGTGCTCGATCCGGACCCGCCCTGGGCGATGCTCAGAGCAGTCGGGGAAGCCGAGATCGCCAGGCCGGCCACGGCGTTGATGCCATAGTTAGCGTTCGCGGAGCCGGAGTAGGTGGTCGCTGCCGAGTTCGTCGCTTTCACCACGGTGCTGTAAACGCCGCTGGTCGCACTGGAAGGAGAGGTGACGGTAACGTTCGCCGTGCCGCTTGCTCCGGGAGCGAGCGACAGCGTAGTTGCGCTAAGCGACGACGACCATCCGCTCGGTGCCTGCGCACTCAGGCTGTAGTTGACAGTCGAGCAGCCCGTGCTGTCGTTGTTTTTCACTG
>DASTGW010000522.1:0-3654 GCA_035718705.1 Terriglobales bacterium
AACTTCACCGGCGTTCTTCGCGATGCAGGGCTCGACCCGCAACTTGCCACTGATATCACTAATCTCGTTCAACCGGTCGCCAGCCTTCGTAAGCTCAAGGCCGGTCAGCGCCTGATCTTCACTCGCCGCTGGGACGGCAAACTCAACCAACTGGAATACCGCAATGCCTGGGACAGCGAGGTGCGCGTCGTCCGCAACGGTGCGACTTATAGTGCTCGCGAAGAGAAGCTGAATTCCACGGACGAAATCAAAGTTGTAGAAGCGACGCTCGATAGTTCACTCTTTGAGTCGGTGCTTGCGGCGGGGGAGCATCCCGAGTTGGCAGTTCGTCTCGCAGAGATCTTTGCGTTTGACCTCGACTTTTATACCGATCCCAAGCCGGGCGACACATTCCGTCTTGTATTCGAGAAGCGCACCGTGCCAGGCGATGACGTTCCTGCCTACGGACGCATCTTTGCCGCCGAATATGTAAACGGTAAGAAGCCTTTCGACGCCGTGCTGTTCCGCGACTCCTCAGGCAAACCTGCGTACTTCACCGCTGACGGAAAGTCATTGCAGAAGGCATTCCTGAAGTCGCCTTTGAAGTTTGCCGCTCGTGTGAGCTCGCATTTCAGCATGCATCGGTTCCACCCCGTCGCGAAGGTTTATCGTCCACATCTGGGGACGGACTATGCAGCGCCGATTGGGACGCCGGTGCAGTCTGTCGCCAATGGTCGCGTGGAATTCGCCGCCCGGAAAGGTGGTAATGGCAATCTGGTTATAGTCCGGCACAACAACGGGTACGAGTCGTACTACCTGCATCTTTCGCGAATCCTGGTGCGCTCGGGGCAATCGATCCAGCAAGGACAACGCATAGGTCTGGTCGGCATGACCGGACTCGCCAGCGGCCCGCACCTTGATTTCCGACTCCGCCGCAACGGCAATTTCGTCGACTGGGAACACATGAAGCTGCCATCCTCGGAGCCGGTGCCCGCTCGGGACTTGTCAGCATTTTCAACCGTTCGCGACAGATGGATCGCCGCTCTGCACGGCACCGGTGACAAACAGAAGTTGTTGGCGACCAGCACCGCAGATTGATCCCCAGTTCCTAACCGCCAACCCCTGGCCTAACTCCTGTTTTGCGACCTGCTGCTTCTCTCCTCATCGAAAGTTCCATGCGACAGAACATCTCAGGCAATTCACCGTTCGAGCCGCGGGCCGGTTATTCCCGCGCGGTAAGAGTTGGCAACACCATTCACGTCGCCGGCACAACGGCAACCGGACCCGACGGACAGATCGTCGGGCACAACGATGCGCATGCCCAGACGATGCAGATCTTCCGCAATATCTCATCGGCGCTTGCGAAAGCGGGAGCCTCCATGAAAGACGTGGTTCGCACCCGCATGTTCGTTGTCAACATTGGTGCCAACTGGGAGAAGGTCGGCCAGGCTCACGGTGAATTCTTCCGCGACATCCGTCCGGCCGCGACGATGATCGGGATTACCGCCCTGATCAGCCCCGAAATGCTGGTGGAGGCAGAGGTGGACGCAATCGTAGAGTAGCTCGCCGTGAAAATGTGAAAAAGCCCGGCGGACCGGGCTTTTACTGGGTACTGGATGCTGGTTACTGGGTACTCGTCTTCACCATGTCGCCCACTTTGAAGACCGACCCTGAGACCGGCTTCGCTACCGCCGACAGATCATCCACGTCGGTGATCTCGATGGTTCCGACCTGAGTGCTCATCTTGCGGATGACTTTGCCTGTCGCCGGATCCTTAATCTCCTTCGTGACGCGCTGAACAACTAGTTGCTGCCCCGGATGCAGGCCGGCTTTCGTGCCCACGTTCAGCACGATGTCCTTGCCGTCCACCGCGGCGACCAATCCTTCCACGTTGATAACACGTGCCTGGAGTTTCGGCGCGTCGGCTATCAGGCCGGTGCTCAGCTGTTCCGTAGCCTTGTTCACCGCCTCGCCAATGATAGTGTTCTGGAAATCGCTGCTGCCGAAGTCGACGTTACCGCCGCCAAATCCGTGCCAGCCACCGCCTCCGCCCAACAACGAGGTGCTCGAACGCAGCGACTCGCCTTTACCGTCGGCCACGCCCAGGATCTCAGCGGTGTCGATGTCCACGATGCGGGCATCCAGTGCAACTTCCGCTTTGGTCTTCTTGCTGCCGAAGCCGCCGATTCCGATCTTTCCTAGACCACCACCGACTCCACCAATATTGGTGTTCTTCGTCTCGCCGCCGAACTGCGTGATGCTGCCGACGATGATCGCGTCCACGCCCAGCAGCTTGCCGAGCTTCGCTGCGCTCATCGGATTAGCGCGGTCGCTGTTCGAGAAGTTCTGTTCCGCGAGCACCTTATCCAGAGCTTTACGCTCGATCACGGAATAGGTCCCATCTTTCACCAGGTACTTGACCAGCAGGTCAGTGACGCCTTTACCTACATCGACGTCCTGGCCGAAAAGTGCCGCGATTCCGCTGTGCACGGTGCCGTAATCGAAATCGAGAATGGCCACTCGTTTCTTGCGCCCTTGTGTTGCCGCTGCGGGAGCACTCCCGCTAGCCGGTGCTGCCGGTGCAGTTTGAGCAAACAACGGCGCCGTGAACAAGAACAAGAGCACCGAGAGCAGTATTCGCCTCATAACAAGATTCCCCACAAATGGATTTGGGCCCCAAGCCGAATTGCAAATTGATCCCGCGAATTTTGGCAGCAACAAACATCACTGTCAACCGCACCGGAATTCGTGCAGTCACCCTCCGACTGTGCCCGCGTAACGAGAGCGTTAAGAATCGCAATCGGATTGTAGAAACAAAGCGCTGGCTTGCTATGCTTATCTCGCGCGTGGAAGCTACTCTCATCGCCGAGCTGTTGACGCCATACGTCGAAGGACTGAGCTCCCGGCAACTGTCGCAGGTTTCCACTTATCTGGATCTGCTGTTGAAGTGGAACGCGCGGATGAACCTGACTTCCATCCGCGATCCTGAAAATATCGTAAAACGACATTTCGGGGAATCCTTTTTCCTGGCTCGCCATATTTCCGCCCTGGCTGCCGATCTCATGGACATCGGCTCCGGTGCCGGGTTCCCGGCCATTCCGATCAAGATCTACCGCCCAGAGTTGAACGTGACCTTGGTGGAGGCGCAGCAGCGCAAAGCCACCTTTCTTAGGGAAGTGGGTCGCGCCCTCAATCTTGACGTCGACGTCAAGAATGTTCGAGTAGAGGACCTCCTCAGAGCTCAACCTGCGTCCGCCGCCGTTATCACCTTTCGGGCGGTCGAGAAGTTCGAGTCGATTCTCCCCTTGGCCGCGAAAATGATTCGCAAACAGGGGGCGGAATCTTCGAGGGGATGCTTGGCAATCCTGGTTAGCACCTCGCAAGTCCCACGAGCACAGAGTCTACTTCCAGATTGGCGCTTTGAGCCCCCAATTCCAGTCCCGGGCGGCGATAATCGGGTACTACTGCGTGGAGAACCAAAGTAGTTAACCCTGCTCCCAGAGTGGCTGGAAAAACCCAAAACCAGCTCGGTTTCAAGTGAATTTGCCCACCAAAGACTCTCTGCCCTCTAATCTAACGGACGGTTCTCAGCTGATAACCAAGAAACCGAATATGGTCACTATCTGATTTCCACACAATTTCCGAAGGATGAATCTGACTGGTAACAGTGGTCTT
>DASTGW010000523.1:0-6702 GCA_035718705.1 Terriglobales bacterium
CGGCATAAGGAGTGTCCGAGAGTTTACAGCTAAGTTGCTGATTTCGTAACGAGAAATTCGCTTCCGCGAAATTCCTAAGCCACCCCTGTCAGGATGCTGGCTGAGAAGCGGCCACGGTGAACCCTTTTCGGAGAATAACCACGGCTGATTCCCCGGATAAAAACTTTCAATTTCCTCTTCCACCGCTCTCGCAGGTAAGAAGTATCCATCCCAAACTTGCTCTCGCGGACAAGGGCAGAAGTGTAGGTGCAGGTTTGGGCTGGGGAATGATGAAGAACAAATGGTTTTTACCGGCGGCAATACTGGTCTTGCTGCTTGCACATTCGGCACTCGCACAAACGGATCCCGTGTCCGCCGACCGCATCGCGAAACTCGAGCAACAGGTGGCCGACGCCAAAGGCTCTGCTGACAACGCCTGGATGCTGGTCTCTTCCGCGCTGGTCCTGATGATGACCGGCCCGGGACTGGCCCTCTTTTACGGCGGACTGGTCCGAAAGAAGAACGTACTGGCCACCATGATGCAGAGCTTCGCCATGATGGCCATCATCACCGTGCTTTGGGGATTGATCGGCTATAGCCTCTGCTTCGGATCCGGCACAAGCTTTATCGGTGGAGTGCAACATCTGTTTCTTCACGGAGTCGGCGCATCGCCCGACGCCGATTATGCCGCAACGATTCCTTCGCAAACTTTCATGGTCTACCAGTTGATGTTCGCGATCATCACTCCGGCGCTGATCACCGGAGCCTTCGCTGAGCGCATGAAGTTCAGCGCCATGGCACTGTTCATGATCTTGTGGTCCATCATCGTATACGCTCCGATGGCGCACATGGTCTGGGGCAAAGGCGGATTGCTCAACGCCGCGCTCGGTGGACGCATCCCGTGCCTCGACTTCGCCGGAGGTACTGTCGTCCACGTCACCTCAGGTGTTTCGGCTCTGGTCTGCGCACTGTATCTGGGCAAACGCATCGGCTATCCACATGAGCCTACGCCGCCCCACAGCGTCGTCTTGAGTTTCATCGGCGCCTGCTTGCTCTGGGTCGGCTGGTTTGGCTTCAACGCCGGCTCCGCCCTCGCCGCGGGAGCGCTTGCGACTTCCGCCTTTGTCGCCACGCACTTTGCCGCTGCCGCCGCGACCATCAGCTGGAGCGTTGCCGAGTGGTTTCGTAACGGCAAGCCCAGCGCACTCGGAGCGGTTTCGGGAGCCGTCGCGGGACTGGTCGCCATCACTCCCGCTGCCGGCTTCGTCACGCCTATGGCCGCACTTCTCATCGGCTTTATCGCCGGAGTCTTCTGCTTCTACATGGTCGCACGCGTCAAAGCTCGCTTCGGCTACGATGACTCACTCGACGCGTTTGGCGTTCACGGCGCAGGTGGAACAATTGGCGCGCTGCTCACCGGCATTTTCGCCACCAAGCTCATCAACCCGATCCTGCACGACGCGCAAGGCAACGCGCTCTCGATTGGCGTGCTGGAAGGCAACTTCCGACAGTTCCTCAATCAGTTCGTCGGAGTCGGGATCGCGTGGGTGCTCGCCATCGTCGGCACCCTCATCATTCTCAAGATTGTCGACAGCACGATCGGCTTGCGTGTTTCCGCCGAGCACGAAATCCAGGGACTCGATCTGTCCCAGCACGGAGAAGAAGGTTACTCGTGGGACGCTTCCGCGGTATAACGATCAAACTATGACCAAACTCGAAGCTGTGATTCAGCCCTCGAAACTTGAAGCCGTCAAGGAAGCCCTCATCGAGATCGGCGTGGAAGGTATGACCGTGCTGGAAGTCCGCGGTCATGGCCGTCAAAAAGGCCACACCGAGTTCTATCGCGGACGCGAGTACACGGTCGATCTTCTGCCCAAGATCAAGCTCGAAATCGTGATGCCTGACGAACTCGTCGATAAAGCCGTGCAGGCAATCGTGGCCAACGCACGCTCCGGCAAGATCGGCGACGGCAAGATCTTCCTCACCAAGATTGACGATGCCATCCGCATTCGAAATGACGAACGCGGCGCAGCAGCCTTGTGATTTATGTCAGCGGCCCCTTTTCTCAACTCGCTCCGCGATCGCTATCTCTTCGAGTCGGCGCAGATCCGGAGTGCGTTCGAGACATCGGGCGACGGCCTTGCCGCGATTCATGCCCGCACTGCGCTCGTTGATAAATTAGTCCTGCGCGCCACTGAACCACTCCTCGCTCTCGAAGGCATTGCTGTGGTCGCGCTTGGGGGATACGGTCGTCGCAGCCTGTTCCCGTTTTCCGACGTAGACCTGATGTTCCTCTGCGCGAACGACAGCACAAAGTCGAACGCCCGCGTGTCCATTCGCCAGGCCTCGCAGGATCTCTGGGACATGCGCCTCAAGCTGAGTCCCACCACGCGCACGCCCGCCGAATGCGATCGCCTCGATCCCGAGAACATCGAGTTCACTATTTCTCTCCTCGACGCCCGTTTTCTCGCCGGCGACCGCAAACTTTTCGAACGACTTTCGTCGGAGACGATCCCAAATCTCATCCGCCGCGAGCGGCAGCCGATCGTGAATTCACTCGCTCAGCGCACGAAACAACGCCATGAGAAGTTCGGCGAGACGATCTTTCACCTCGAGCCAAATATCAAGGAAGTGCCGGGTGGCATTCGCGATTACAACGTCACCTGCTGGCTTTTGCACCTTGCGGAGAAGAATCACTCCGACGAAGTCAACGCTGCGTCACTTCAGCGCGCGTTTCACTTCCTTGCCGATGCCCGCGTGTTTCTTCATTACTCCGCCGGACGGGACGACAATAAGCTGAGTTGGGAAGTTCAGGATCGCGCCGCCGCCAAGGCAATCGGAATCGCCGAAAAGCAGGGAATGGATGCTACAAGCTGGATGCGCGCTTATTTCCGTCACGCGCGCTCCATCGAACGTGCAGCCGCGAAGCTGCTCAAGGAATCCTCAACTCAACGTCCGACGCTGTATGCCCAATTGCGTCGTTGGCGCTCGCGCCCTTCCGACAGCGGGCTCATAGTCGAGGACGGTCGCGTAGCATTTCAGAAATCTCTTCACTTCAATGAGCCCTCAGACGTCCTGCGCCTGTTTGAGTTTGTCGCCGCAGAGGGTGCTGATCTCAGTGCGGAAACGGAATCGCGCCTTCGTCAGACGCTCCCAGAACTGGTCGCACACATGCCGTGGGCGGAAGCCGGCCGTTCGCTGACAACGATTCTGAAAAGTCCTCACGCTGCTCACGCACTTCGCGCCATGCACGCCGTCGGACTCCTGGAGCAGATCGTCCCCGAGTTCCAGTTGATCGATTCCCTCGTTGTGCGCGACTTCTATCATCGCTATACGGTCGACGAGCACACCTTCACCGCCATCGACAACCTGCACCGTCTTTCCGATCGCGAGAATCAGTGGGAGAAACATCTCTCCGAGTTGCAGAATCAACTCGAATCTCCCGAAGCTCTCTACTTCGCGCTTCTCATGCACGATCTCGGCAAGGGACTTAACACGCGCGAGCACACCTCCGGAAGTGTCGAATTGGCGAGGCCTGCGCTCGATCGCCTCGGCATTCCAGACCAGATAAAGGACACTGCACTCTTCCTGATCGGTGGCCATCTCGAGATGTCGTCCGCGATGCGTCGCGACATCTTCGATCCGGAGAACATCAAGGCCTTCGCCACCAAGATCGCTTCGCCCGAACGTCTGCGCCTGCTCTGCCTGATGACCTATGCCGACATACGCGCCGTCAATCCAGACGCGCTCACGCCTTGGAAGGCCGAGAACCTGTGGCGGCTCTTCGTCGGCGCCATGAACCAGCTCAACCGCGGCATGGACGACGACCTGATTCATGCCACTGCCGAAAATGAACAGGTCGCCCGCCTGCATTCCCTGATCCCGAAGCGCTCGCGCCAACTCAACGGCTTCCTTGAAGGACTGCCGCGGCGCTATCTCCTCTCTCATACGAGCGACCAAATCGCGGTTCATTTCGACATGTCGTTGCGCCTGTCGCATGAACCGATCAGTGTCGGGCTGAAGATGTCGTCTGAACTCTACGAGCTAAGTATCGTCACCAACGACCGGACCTTCCTGTTCGCGAAGATTGCTGGCACCATGGCTGCGTGGGGAATGAACATCGTGAAGGCGAATGCTTTCACCAATGCCGCGGGAGTGGTGGTCGATTCCTTCTACTTCAAGGACCGCTTTCGCACTCTGGAGTTGAACCCCAGTGAGCGCGAGCACTTCAAGCACAGCGTGGCTGACGTCATCAGCGGGAAGAAAGATCTCCAGGAATTGCTCCGTCGACGAGCGGCGGAACCATCGGTCACGATGAAAGTCACGCCGAACATCAACATGGACAATGAGTCTTCGTCACACAGCACCTTGATGGAAGTCGTTGCCCAGGACCGGCCCGGTCTGCTTTACCTGATCGCGTCGGAGATCTCTCAGCAGGCCTGCAACATCGAACTCGCGCTCGTCGACACCGAAGGCCAAACTGCAATCGACGTCTTCTACCTCACGCACAAGCACAAGAAACTGTCATCGGGACTCGCGAATAGCTTGCGCGACAGGATCATCTCGCAACTCTGATTACTTCTTGATCCCGCGCTGGGTTACGAGATAAACCGCGAAGCTCCCCAGCCAGTGTCCGCCCTCGTAGTGCTCGCCCGTCACGGCGGCGAGCCCCTTGGCGCGATGCGCGGCCGCGGTCGACTGGATTGCAGCCATCCGTGGATCCTTCGGCGGCAGCGCGGAAGCGATTCCTTCCAGCATCCACGCCCGGCTCAGATTCAGTCCGTCGAGATGGGCCAGCTTAGGATCGCTCGGATCCGTGACGATTGCAGGTTTAAGGAATACCGCTCCCGTCGCCGGGATTTGCGGCATGAACCTCGAAAGCCATGCTGCAAACTCCTTCGGCGGCAATACTCGCCTCACAACGTCGGCTTCGGCGATGCACGGTGACAGGAAATCTTCGCCCGAAGGCTCGTAAGCCAAAGGACAATTCCGGTCTTTCAAATAGAACTCGCGAATCTTCTTTTCGACTAAGGCCGCGAACTCCGAGTCGCCAGAACCTCGCGCCGCGTCCAGCATCAGGCCAAAGGAAAACGCCGTCTGGTTATGTTCGCCGATGCGTATGGGATTCGTCAGCTTTGGCAGCCAATCGCCCAGCCTGATCTTCGCCCCCTCTTCCAGCGGCTTGATATTCGCCGACAACACTTTCGCAATCGGATCGTCCCACTCGCGCAGTTCCTGCCCGAGTTGCAACAGCCACGCCAATCCGTAGGGACGCTCAAAGCTCGCTCGTCCCTGTCCGTTCAGGTAAGCGACTTCGGTCTTGATGTGTTCCGGTGTCAGGCTCTGTTGCAGAGCGTCACGCGCTGGTGCGGCAAAAGTGGCATCTGGGAAAGTCCTTGCCAGTCGCGCCAAGAGCCAGTGGCCATGGACAGACGAATGCCAATCAAAGCAGCCGTAGAACGCAGGCGTAAGTCGACGCGGAGGCGCAACGTCCTCATCGCCATTCAGCACGTGCGCGATCTTGTTTGGATATTCCTTGTGAACGCAGGCGAGTGCCAGCTTCGCAAAACGCTCAGCAGACTTGGCGTCGAACTCGGGCTGGCTCTGTGCCGCCATGGGGGAAGCGATGAGCAACAGCAAAAAGAGTATGCGTCGCATCGCGAGCAATGTATCAGAAAAGAGACGGAGCCCTTAACAGGAGTTAAGGGAGGAGAAGGCCTCCTCCCCGAATCACTCCATTTATTTCCCGCTCGCGTCAGCCTTCTCGACCGGAGTCATCGACACCACAACGTAATCGCGCTCTTTGTTGTCGAGCTCAGTCACGCGCAGTTTGAGCTTGTCCTTGTTGATGCGGAACTCCGCGTCTTCCCCAACCGGAAGCAGCACCGGGTGCTTCTCGTCCTGCGGACGAATTCGGTACATCACCCGATCCGCTTTAAGCACGTATTCCTGGCATAGCATCTCTTTCGTCTTCTTGTGCGCGCCATCGGTGCCCACGATTTCGCCCATGATCGTCTTACTGGAGTTTTCGGCGTAGCCGCAGCTCACCGAATCCATCTGCTGGATGCGGCCCTTCTGGTAAAAATGATCTTTTGCCTGCGCCCCAATTGCCACCGTGGCCACTGTTGCCAACAGCAGTCCCCACTTCTTCATAACATCCTCCCTTTGATTTGCTCCACTATGCCGCGGAGTGAATTCTTTTTTTCACATGGCACGAGATCACTCGTACGAGTGTCTTCACGCCAAGTGGCTTTTCCAGGATCTCCAATCCCCGTCGAGTAACTTCCGCAGCGACGTCTGGACTCACCATGCCGGTAATCATCAGCACCTTCATCGTCGGATACTCATCCTGCAGCACCGAGGCTAGTTCCAGCGCGTTGCGCATGCCGCCCACGGAAAGGTCGTAGAGCACAACGGCGTATTCGCTCTCTTCCACGCTCTGCTTGGCAGCTTCGATGGACTTCACGGCCGTAACCGGAAATCCTTCTTTCTGCAGAATCCGTGCGAAAACGTCCAGCACCGCTTCGTCGTCGTCCACCAACAAAATGCTTCCGCCGGCTTTTTGCATGTGCCTCCTCACCAGGCCAGATAGAGATTCTGATGCCTTCCCGGGCTGCTGAACAAAACTCGGAGGTGTGTCGGACGAAGGTAACCACTCGCTTAGGAGACAAGTGAAAACGTTGACTGGAAGCGGGCTTACGGGGTAGGGGTCAACTGCTGAAT
>DASTGW010000524.1:0-6559 GCA_035718705.1 Terriglobales bacterium
TGCGGAATTTCGCCGCGCAGGATCTCGTTCCAGCCGACCATGCGGCGATGATGCTTCTTCACGATTTTCGCTACTTCTGTGTTGAACCAGGCTTGCAGGGCTTTGCCGTCGGCGAGGTTGTGCTGCTTGCGGAATTCGGTAATGGCCGGACTGGCGTTCCACTGCTTATAAACAACTTCGTCGCCCCCGATGTGGAAGTACTCGTCGGGGAAGATCTCGGTCATATCGCCAATCAGTTTGTCGAGCAGCTTAAAGAGTTTGGGATTGGTGGGATCCAGGACGTCCTCGAGCACACCGTAAGCAGTTGCCGGTTCGTAAGTCTTACCGGTTACAGTCGCAAGCTCCGGATGCGAGGCAAGCCAGGCGGTCGTGTGCCCGGGCATGTCGAACTCAGGCACAATACGGACTCCGCGATCGCGTGCGTACTCAACCAGGCCTTTCAACTCCGCCTTGGTGTAGTACTGACCGCGTGAACCCTTCTCCGCAAGTTCAGGAGCATGCTCGGCCGCAGCGCGAAACCCCTGATCGTCAGAGAGATGAAGATGAAGGACGTTCAACTTGACGGCGGCGAGTCCGTCAATGGTGCGCTCGATCTGCGGGATGGGGAGGAAGTGACGAGATACATCGAGCAGCAATCCGCGCCAGGGGAAGCGCGGCTGATCATGAATCGAAATAACAGGGACAGTCCCGTAATTGTCGGCGCCGACGGAGACCAATTGATAAAAGGTTTCGAGCCCGTGCATGATGCCGAGCGGATTGGCTGCTTTGAGCTTTGCGCCATCAGGACGAATTTCCAAATCGTAGGATTCGTCTTCGCGGGCCTGCTGGATTCTGGAGCCGGGACCAGCGCAATCGATGTCCAGAATGCGCGGCGTCTGCGAGGGCAGCTTCACCGGGGGAATCGGCATGGCCAACTTCAACGTTAGTCTCTGATAAAGACGCTCAATGGCGCGATCTACTCGCTCGTCGGTACGACCGTTCTGACGGATGAGGAAGCCTGCGTCGATGCGCAGGGCTCCGGAGCCGAGTTCGACCTTTGAGGGAACTGGCATCAGGTGGAGTTTCGGTCGATCTTGCGAGAATGCTGTGGTTGTCATGAGCAGGACAGCAACAAGGGCGAACAGCAGGATTCGACGATTCATGATTGGGCTGCGAATTTAACACAAACGGAGGGAGTTTCTCAGCGACGAAGAACGGCCAACAGCGAGGCAGTTAAGGTGGAGTAATCGGCCTGACACCGTTCCGCTCCGGCTCGATTCAAGCGGCGAAACGGTAAAAAGCCGCTCCCCCACCTTACTGGTCACTTTGATGCAGTTGGGAGGGCAGCGGGTCAACCGGAATCCGTCTAACACTTGTTACAAAACGTAAATACCGGGAAGGAACTGCTGGATGTAAATCTCTGGAAGTCTCCAACCGATGGTTGCCATTTGCGTCAGGCCGCGGACAGGGCACCCGGAGCGCGGGTGCCCGAATCCTGGAGCTCGAGTGAAACTCACGCGGCCATCGGTCGAGCGTTTGGGCGAGGCTGTTTGACGGACTCGATACGCAATCGGCGCGATCCCGAAGGAACCTTCCAGTCGATTTCGGTGCCCACCGGATAACCCAGCAGAGCCATGCCTATCGGCGCCAAGACGGAGATCCTCTTCTCGGCGTAGTTAGCTTCGTGGGGGTATACGATCTGGTACACAAGTTGTTCTCCGGTGCGCATATCGATGATACGAACTCGGGAGTGCATGGTGACAATATCGGGTGGCATCTGATCCCGAGTGACGATACGCGCTCTTTCGATTTCTTCCTCCAGTTCCTGGCGCTGTTGGCGATCGTTGTGGTTGAGGACGTCGCTGCGGTCGAACAACAAGCGCAAGCGGCGCGCGTCTTCTGCAGTTATCAGCAAATTAGGAACACTCATGACAATCCTCCCCTGGTGACAGTTGTTATGCGGCGGACAGAAGTTCTGTTTGTCGAATGGATACGCGGTTCAGCCGGGTGTCGCGAGTACGAGCCAACTTGGATTGGCATCGGCGCGCGAATCGATCGGCGCAAAGATCAATGGCGGAAAACACATCTGCCTCCAGTGCTTCGGCGGTGATCGTGCCAAATGGACGGACATTCGCCGCGACGTGACAAACGACTTCGTCAGCACGACTTGGGGAGCAACTGATGCGGACGCTCAGATCGTCGATGCGATCTGTGAAACGACTAAGCGTGAAATGAAGACGGCGCTGGATGTATTCCTTGATCAGGCGCTCTGAATTGACCCGATGCAGTTTGAGCCTGGTGTGCATGTATGTACGTCTCCTCAAAAGGAAGAATAGAAACATTCCAATGCTTAAGACAATGACTCAATATTTGATGAATTGATAACTTATTGTTAAGGTTTAAATATGGAGTCGTTGAATTATCACCATCTGCAGTATTTCTGGCGTGTGGTGCGGGCCGGCGGGGTCACGCAGGCAGCGAGAGAGATGCATGTGTCGGCACCAGCGGTAAGTGCGCAATTGAAGGGGCTGCAGGATTTCCTGGGGGAACCGCTGTTTGTCCGTGCGGGACGACGGTTGACGCTCACGGATATGGGCCGCACCACGTATGCGTATGCCGAAGATATCTTTTCGCTCGGCAACGAACTGCTGGACACGGTACGAAACCGGCCGACAGGAAGGCCGATTCGAGTGGACATCGGAGTGGCGGATGTGTTGCCGAAGATGATTGCGCACTGGTTAATCGAGCCGGCGCTGAAGTTACGGGAAAATGTGAGGATCGTGTGCAGAGAGTCGTCGTCGGACCAGCTGATGGCTCGACTGGGGACGCTGGAGTTGGATGTCGTGCTGTCGGATTCACCGGCAGATCCGAGCAGAACGTTCCGTGCCTACAATCACCTGCTGGGGCAATCGGGAATTGGCTTCGTCGGGATTGGACGAGTTCTGAAGCAGGTGAAGGGGACGTTTCCCGGATCGCTCTCGGGGGTTCCCATGTTGCTGCCGACAGATAACACGGCGATGCGGAGGGATTTGGATTACTGGTTCGAGGTTAACAATGTTCGGCCGCTCATCATCGGGGAATTCGAAGATTACGCGTTGCTGCGCGCATTCGGCCAGACGGGAACCGCGGTGTTTCCGGTGCCTTCCGTTTTCGTGAGGGAGTTGCGAAAGCAAGACCGGATTGTGCAGATCGGAGCGACGCAGGAAGTAAAGCTCCGCTATTACGCAATCTCGGCGGAGCGGAAGATTAAACATCCGGCGGTGATGGCGATCTGCGAGTCAGCGAGAAAGAAGCTCGTGGCGTGATCAGGTAGACAGTAATTGGTTATTAGTATTTGGTCGTGATAGCCCCATTCACCCAAAAGAGGGTTGAGTGGGGCACGAGGCGTTGCAAGGTAGAATGAAGGTGTGATGGTCGTGCGCAGACAAACGGTTCTCAGCTGGTGCTTATGCGTCATAGTCGTGCTCGCGAATATGGCGATGGGTGAAGCGTTGGGGAACCGTCCTCTGGGACCGGAGCACTCAGCAGCAAAAAGTGCGGCGATCACTACTGCGAGTTCTGCGCTGGCGAGGATCACTCCGGCCAACTCTCGCGGTGAGTCGATTGCGCATCACGTCAGCGATAGCGCAGTTCCAAGTTACTGGGTGCTGAGCGTAGCGAGGTCTTCGTCGGGGCTGGTTGACGATGCAAGTTCGGCGGCTCCGCTTAGTGGGAGCGTCCAAAACAGGCGAACCCGAGCGCCTCCGCTGGTTACCTCCTAGCAGATCGATTCTTCAGAGCTTCGGCTCGAAACAATTTGTCTATTAAGTGAGGTAATCGTTATGGATGTCAGCAAAGTTCTGGTTCTAGTACTGATACTGGTTGCGTTCGGGTTCCTGATCCGCTTTGAGATGAACTCCCGTAAGAATTCGAAGGCAGCACAAGCGGGGAAGAAGGAAGCCGAATCGCCACGATAATTGTTAGCGTGTGGTAAGAAGATCGGGCGGGGCAAGTGCCTCGCCCGTTTTTATTTGTGGTGAAGGAGGAATTCCTCGCGTCGCCCGGAATGACAAAAGCTGCTCTGGGGTGCCTGACCTAATTTCATTTCTTGTGTTTGCTGGTTTTCAGCGATTGTTTGAGGTCGGCGATAAGGTCGCCTTCGGAGGCTGCAATGTGCGCTGGTGCGGCAAGATGTTGCTCGCGGCCGAGCCATGCGGACAGTTGATCAGTGTCGGCAATGACGTATCGCCCCTGCCGTCGGACGGGCATACCTGATTTCGCCCAGCGTTGCGCTACTGATAGAGGTTGTCCAAGAAATGTGGCGATCTGCTGCCATCCACGGAGAGCGCGACTCTTTTCGACAGTCATTTTGCTACTCACAAATGTAGAAATGCGGCCTGGCGAGGCGAGTTGCACTTTACTTCGTGAAAGTGATCTTTGCGAAGGCGGCACGCTTGATGCCGACGAGACCGCCGGGGTCAGTGCCAAATTCGTAGTGATACGGCTGGAAGAGATTTTGGCCCACGAGGTCAACCGCGAAATTCTGTGTGGCCCGCCATCCGAAGCGAACGTCACCGGTGTGATAAGGGCGGACGGACTGAGCGGGAAGAGCACTGACGTAGCGGTAAGTCAGGTCGAGTGAGAAGCGCTTCGTCATGTCGAAGGAAGACATGATGGAAAGCTGATGTTTCGGGCTGCTTCCGACGATGCCCGGAGCGGTTCCAATATCGAGAGAGCCCGGGGTCTTATCGATGTTCATGTGCAGGTACGAATAGGAGCCGCGTAAGCGCCAGAACTGCCAAAACCGAACTTCGGGAGAAATCTCGATGCCTTTCGTATTGCCCTTCAATCCATTGCCGAAGCGAGCGGGAAGCAGGAGGTGTTCGGGAGCGGGAGCTTGCTCGAGGAATACGGGACCGGTGATGTCCTCGCTGAAGAGATCGTTGTAGTGGTTGTAGAAGCTGGCGACGTCGATAAAGAAATTGGCGCCGATCAATTGGCGGAAACCGAGTTCGAATCCATTCATCTGCTCCGGCTTGAAATTGCGATTAGCGTTGAAGCGCGCGAAGAAGGGCGTGCCGTCGGGAGCGGTGGCAATGAAACCGGAGAGGAAGAAATCGTGCTCAGCGTCGGAGGGTGTTCTGACGGCGTGAGTCGCGGCGGCCCAGATGGAAGTTGTTTTCGTTGGCGTGTACATCAGTCGAACACTGGGTTCGGGTTCGAAATCAGTAAAATTCGTGTGAAGCAGCTTGGTGCCGACGGTGAGTGTGAGCCGATTCTCTACGACATTGATCTCGTCCTGGATAAAGCCAGTGAGCAATTGATCGGTGCGTTGCGCGGGTAGGAACGTTAGTCCGGAAACGACTTCGATATCGTTGCCACGACTCCAGCGCATGCCGGCGCCCCACGTGAGAGCCTGGCGCCAGCGCAGCTTCCAATGCTGTACGAAATCGATATCGAACGTGTCGCGCAGATCTTCAAAGTTGGGTTCGCGACGATTGGTGCGATCGTAGTATCCCTGCAACTGAAGATCGTTGCCTGCACTGAAAGAGCGTGTCCAACGCGCTAGAACATTGCCTCCGGAGAGGCGCGCGTTGTCATCGATAACGCGGGAGTAAGGCTGGGTGTAGCTGGTCGCGACAACGCTTTCGCCGGCGCGCTGATCGTAGAGATCTCCGGAGAAGGTAATCGTGTTCTTCTCGTCGTGTGTCCAGTCGAGCCGGAATCCGCCTTGTCCGCCGCGCCAGTCGTCGAAATTCCGATGGTCGGGATGGAACTCGTGATTGCGAGAAAATCCCTTGCCGTAGAACCGGTAGCTGAGCTTGTCGTTTCCACCGCCGTAGCGGGCGTTCAGGAAACCCTGGTCGATGTTGCCAGCGCCCGCGGAGACGAGGGTTCCGTGAGTTTCGCGCGTGTGCTTAGTGATGATATTGATGACGCCGTTGACGGCGTTCGGTCCCCAGATCGTGCCACCCGGGCCACGGATGACTTCGATACGATCGATATCTTCAAGAGTGGTGTCCTGAACTTCCCAATAAGTGCCGGCTAGAAGAGTGGTGTAAACGGTGCGGCCGTCGATCAGGACCAGGACGGAGCGCGACAAGCGGCTGCCAAAGCCGCGAATGCCGACAGACCATTTGTCGGAATCGATGCGGGCGACCTCGATTCCGGGCGCGAGACGAAGTGCTTCCGGGATTGAGGTGACGCCGGAGCGGCGAATGTCTTCTCCGGTGATTACGAAGATGGCGGCGGCGATTCGAGAGGCCTGCTGCGGTTCCTTCGACAGAGTGGTGACTTCGATCTGCGACAGCTCCTGCAGGGAAAGTTGTTTCAGGTTCTGCGGAGTGTCTGCGGATGCGATTTGATCTTGAGCGCGAGTCAGCGGAAGCAGCAGAAGAGCGGTGACTGCGACCGTCCAGAATCTCCGAAATTTACGCACATCGCAGAACGACATTTCGAACAACTGACGTAGAAGACTACGGCTTTCGTGGCCAAAGGAGCAACGGCCGAATGCTGCAGACTTTACCAAGATTTCCGCGTAAGGCGTGTGCGCCTCGGAGGATAGACGCTCGCGAATCTGAAGTGAGATGTGAGTTGCTGG
>DASTGW010000525.1:0-5657 GCA_035718705.1 Terriglobales bacterium
CCTGTACTGGGGTCGAGCGCAACCAGCGCCACCTGCGCTTCGGGTCCTTGCCGCACGACGGTCTCGGTCTTGGCATCTTTGCCTTTGCCCGTCTTCACCTTCTTCGTGCGCATTTTCTTGACCTGCTCATCTACCTTCTGAATGCCGACTTGGACTGCTTCCGCCGCTGCGCGCTGCAGGTCCGGATCAAGCGTCGTGTAGATGTGCAAACCCTGTTCGTTCAACTCGTGCTCGCCATACTGGCTTACCAGCGTGTCCTTCACCAGGTCGACGAAGTAAGGTGCGTCACTTGCTTCCACGTTCGGCGGCGCGAGTTTCAGCGGAGTGGCCTTCGCCTTCTCCGCGTCGTCGCGCTTCAGCACATCGTTGTCCACCATGGCTTCGAGCACAAGGTTGCGTCGATCAAGCGCACGGTCCGGATGGCGGTAGGGGTTCAGATAGCTCGGTCGCTGCACCAGGCCGGCGAGCAACGCCGCCTCCGGCAACGTCAGGCTCTGCATGTCCTTGTTGAAGTAGGCGCGAGAGGCCTCCGCAAAACCGTGGATCGTAAACGAGCCTCGCTGGCCCATATCTACCTGGTTCGCATAGAGCGCAAAGATCTCTTCCTTCGAAAGCTTCTGTTCTAACTCGACGGCGATGAGCATTTCCACGAGTTTGCGCTTCAGGGTCTTCTGCGGAGACAAGAAGAACCCGCGAGAGATCTGCATGGTGATGGTGGAAGCGCCCTGCGATTTTCCACCGGAACGCAGATCCGCAATCGCGGCCCCGCCCAGTCGGACGAAATTGATGCCGCTGTGTTCGAAGAACTTGCGGTCCTCGATCGAAGTAACCGCGTTCACGAGCACCTTGGGGATATCGTTGTAACGCACCACCTGCCGCTTAGCTCGCTCCTCTGAGTCGAGGGAAGTCAGCAGCGGCGGTTCCAGTTCATAGGCAGAAAGCGATCCGCCAGAGCCCGCAGAGATTCTGTCCACCTTTTCGCCGGAGAAATGGATTACGGCCCCATCGGGATTGTGATAGGAGAGCGGCCCGGGCTTGATCTCAACCCCGGCTGAAGTATCGCGATAGGTTCCAGTCTTGCTGTTCGATTGCGAGTACCCGGCGCGCCGCAGGTCTGAAATAAGATCCTGTTCGCTGTAACGTTCGCCTACAGATACGACGGGAGGCCGTGCGTAGATCTTCGCCGACGTGCTGAAGATCGGACCACGGATGCGCGCCTCAACGATGCGGTCGTACTTAACATAGTAGTAAGACACGAAGGCGATCGCGCCCAGGGTCACGAGCACGAAAAGAATCAGCGCAACCTTGACGAGAGGATGGGAAAAACCGAAACGAGCGGACTTCTTCCCCGAAGCTTTTTTCTGCGGAATTTTTACTTTTATGGCCACTGTTTATGAAGGGCAGAGACACCGTCGTGCGACGGCAGCTACGCAACATTCTCCGAACGTCCTAACTGGTACGAGCACCATCTCGCCACCAGTATTAGATGTGCAACTTCCGGGCCAGAGCAGCTAACGAACATTCTAAAGCACTACCCGACCCCACGGCAGGTGGTCTGTCGCCTTTCTTACACAGGCGGGGACCAAGTCTGACTATGGAATGACACACGATAAGAACCCCAGCTATATCTGCTTGTTCTTGGAATTAGGAGTGAACTTGACGTCGAATGGATGGACCGGCAAATCGATGTGGACCGTGTACTCCGTGGAAATCGAAACTGTGTTTCCAGTGCGCTCCACCTTAATCGCTTCCGGCGAGGCCAGGGGCAATTCCAACTGCTGCGCCTTCTTCCACATCGAATCGCGCATCTCGGTTTCGCTCTTGCCGGTGTAGCTCTGGACGGTGGCTTCCTGTTCCATGGCGTCCTGGAACTGGTAGTAGCTGAAATATACCGGGACGATTTTGTAGCCGACGTAAGCGCCGGCCACAACCACGAACAATGCTATGAGGCCCCGAAGCAATTTCATAACCGCAATAAAGTACGGCTTGCGCCGTCACTCCTCATCACTGCGCCATTAAAGCGCGAATGTGCTCTGAAATTGCGGCGATGTTAACATCCTGTGTTTCACGTGTCGAGCGACGGAACACCTCAACTTTCCCTTCCGTAACCTTCTTGCCAACATTAATCCGCAAGGGGATGCCCACAAGGTCAGAGTCCTTGAACTTCACCCCTGGCCTTTCGTCACGATCATCGATCACAACGTCGAAGCCTGCCTTCTGGAGTTCCTCGGCGATCTCTTCCGACTTCTTCATCTGGCCTTCATCGCGTGCGCTAATAGGAACCACCACAACCTGGAACGGCGCGATAGCGGAATTCAGCCAGAACCCGTTCTCGTCGTGATTTTGCTCGACAGCCGCAGTCAGAATGCGCTCGACACCGATACCGTAACTGCCCATGATCGGCATGACTTCCTTGCCGTCTTTGTCGAGGACGGTGGCGCCCATCGACTTTGTGTACTTGTATCCGAGTTTGAAGATATGCCCGATCTCCACTGCCTTGGCGACCACTAGCGCCGTTCCGCAGTTCGGGCAGCCTTCACCGGCTTCCACGTTGCGCAGGTCTGCCCACTGTTGCTCCCCTACCTTGAAGTCGCGACCAGGAGTGACGTTGCGGAAGTGGTAGTCCTCTTTGTTTGCCCCGGCGATCAGATTCTTTCGACCAAGCAGTGCGCGATCGACAAAGATTTCCGCCTTGATGCCCTTGTACGCAGCGCCATCAAGACCTACTGGACCAAGAAAGCCTGCCGGAGAATTGAACACCGCTTGGATCTCCTCGGCCTGCATCGGCCGGAAAGTCACATTTGGCACCACACCGGCCAGCTTCGCTTCGTTTAACTGGTGATCACCGCGCATGAACGCGATCACGGGGATCTCTTCCGTTTTGCCTTTCTCCGCCGGACGCACGCCCATGAAGGCGAGGGTCTTCATTTTGTTCTTCGGCGAAACTTTCAGATAGTTCGCCACGTCCTCGATCGTCTTCATGCCGGGCGTATGCACCAACTCCGGCTTGTCGGAAGTCGCATCGTAATCCGCGACATCTTCCAGTTTCGACGTCGCCTTCTCCAGGTTCGCCGCATATTTACAACTTGGGCAGCTCACAACGAAATCCTCGCCGGCATCCGTGTAAACCATGAATTCGTGCGACTGCGATCCGCCCATCGAACCGGAATGCGCTTCGACCACCACGTACTTCAGCCCGCAGCGATCGAAGATGCGGCAGTACGTTTCATAATGCTTCTTGTAACTGACATCGAGGCCTTCGGCATCGATGTCGAAGGAATAGGCGTCTTTCATCAGGAACTGGCGAACACGCAAGAGGCCGCCCTTGGGACGAGGCTCGTCGCGAAACTTGAGCTGTATCTGGTACCAGATTTGAGGCAACTGCTTGTAGGAGCGGAGCTCTTTGCGCGCGATCTCGGTCATGACTTCTTCTTCCGTCATGCCGAGGCACAAATCTGCGCCTTTGCGGTCTTTCAGGCGAAACATGTTGTCGCCCATGACCTGCCAGCGACCGCTCGCCTCCCACACTTCCCGAGGGTGCAGCACAGGAAGATCGAACTCCTGCCCGATTTTGTTCATCTCTTCGCGCACGATATTTTCAATCTTGTTCAGCGCGCGCTTGCCGAGGAACAGTTGGCTGTAAATACCGGCCGAGAGCTGGCGGATGAATCCCGCGCGGACGAGGAACTTGTGGCTGGCGACTTCGGCGTCTGCAGGCGCTTCCCGCAGCGTAGGAATGAATAATTGCGACCAACGATACATGAGCAGTTGTCCTGGAAAACGTAACTGCTCATTGTAACGGATTCGATTTTTGGACTTAGGCGGTGCAGTTCACGCCGCAGTCTCAGGCCCGAACCGGCCTGGCTGCGATCTCCTGCAGCAGGCGCTTGCCAAGTTTCTGCAGGACACCAAACTGCTGCTGGTATTCGATGAACAACCGATTCAATTCCAGCGATTCCTCCGGATTCAAGCGAGCGTGCAGGAGCATGTCGCGAACCTTCACCGGATTCGGCAGCAGCGCTTCTTCAACGAGACTCTCCAGAGCGGTCTGTGGATCGACGTACATAGCTTCTCCTCATTGATCTCTCTGATTTCAGATGGAAGATTTATCCGGAAAGATTAAGAAAATCAGCAGCGGAGCAGTTACACCAGCTCAGTTCCCCACAAATCATGTAGATGGATGATTCCCTGCACGGCCCGATGGGCATCGACCACCACAAGGGACGTGATCTTCTTCTGCTCCATGATGTTCAGCGCGGCCGTGGCAAATGCATCCGGACCGATGGTCTTCGGAGCTTTCGTCATGCACTCTGCGGCCTTGAGGTCCATGACTTCCTTGCCGCGCTGTTCGAGTAACCGGCGTAGGTCGCCGTCGCTGATGACACCTGCCAGCGTGTCGCCATCCACCACCGTCGTCATGCCCAACTGCTTGCGTGACATCTCATAGATCACGTCCTTCATGCAGGTGTCGGGAGCAACCTTGGGAATCGTCTCACCCGTATGCATAAGCGCACTGACCTTCAACAACTTCTTTCCCAGTTTCCCGCCCGGATGCAGATTGGCAAAGTCTTCTTCCTTAAAGCCTTTCTTTTCCGCCAGCGCGACAGCTAATGCGTCCCCGAGGGCGAGCATCGTCGTGGTTGAAGCGGTAGGCGCCAGCCCGAGAGAACAGGCTTCTTTATCGATAGAGCAATCCAGCGCAATATCGGCAGCCTGCGCGAGTGCAGAAAGCTTGCTGCCATTGCCGCTGAAGATCGGGTCGCCCGTCAGGGTGATCAAGCGCGCTTCGAGGCGTTTGATGGTAGGAAGCAGGCTGAGAATTTCTTCCGTGTCGCCGCTTGCCGAAAGCGCGATCACTACGTCTCCACGGGTGATCATTCCCAGGTCGCCATGGAGAGCTTCCGCCGGATGAAGGAATAATGATGGAGTTCCGGTCGAACTCAACGTGGCAGCGATCTTGCGCGCCACTAGGCCGCTCTTTCCCATGCCGGTGACGACCACGCGCCCGGCGCAGCAGGAGAGCAACTCGATGGCATCGGAAAACGAGCGCGCCATCGGCCCGGCGATCCGGTCCGCCAGCCTTCGCAGCGCCTCCGCTTCAATGCGGACGACATTTTCACCCGTGCGGTTCATCAGGGAAGCTGTGCGAAGGATACCAAATCTGCACCGAAACTACGGCTTCCACTTATTGAGGAAGGCGATTACATCGTCGGGATCAAGCGACCGCGCCGATTCCCATTCGCCATTCTGCTGCGAGTAAAGAAGCTTTCCATCTGACCCCAAGATCGCCAATCCGGGAACACCCTTATCGAGCGGGACTTTGTATTGCGCGGCGATGTCGTTGTTCTTCTTGCCATCTTCGCCGATGTCGACGTGCACCACCTGGAATTTTTCGATTAGTGGCGCTACGTCAGGTTCATGAAATTCCTGGTCAAGCACGTGGCAGTCGTAGCACCAGTTGCCACCGAACATGAGCATCACACGCTGTTTACGTTTCGCGGCGCGCTCCACCGCTTCCTTGATCTCCGTCTTCGCATCCGCATCGGGGTTGTAGAGCGTCGGATTGGCGCGCAATGCCGGACGCAGCTTAAGCACTTCGGAATGCGTCGCGAGCACGATGCGATATTGGTCGCCCTGCTTCTGCCAGCCCTGCTGCT
>DASTGW010000526.1:0-5935 GCA_035718705.1 Terriglobales bacterium
AACTGCGAAGCTGCCCCAATATCGTTCGGCCAGTGCCGGCCCTTTATAGGGGATGATCGGAACGTTCTCATTCTTGAAGGCACGCGTGATTGAATGAATCTCCTGCGCAAGCGGGAAGCTGCGCATGAGGATGGTCTGATAGACCTGACGGAGCCGTCGCTCGACGCCAGCATCGAGGCGCGAGCGCAACTCGCTATCAAGGATTCGCTGCGCCACCACGGCGGCAACCCCGTGATATTCCGCTCCAGCCAGAAAGCAGTCCCAGTCGACGTTCGCGAACAGCTCCAGATCGAGCTTGGAACTTATGCCCGTTGCGTTGAGAAGCGCCGGCCATTCCGAGTCCGAGGAAGCAACCTGCAGTTCTGGATCGACAGGCAACTTCGCCAATGTGGCTGCGGCGCTCAGAAGCGTTCTCCTTCTCCGATCAACTCCTCTTCCATGAGTTCCACCGGCTCGGGTTGAATGCGGCGACGGAAGGGCGTAGCCACCATGGAACACAGAACAAAGAACAGTGCTGCATTGGCTGGGATATGCAGGTTGAAATCAAAGAACGAATGCACCAGTAATGCGGTGATGCCGGAGAGCGCCGCGAGGGTGAGGATTTGCCCTTCCTCATCGACACGCTCTCGCATTTTGGACAATCCCGCGCGATAGACGGTGACGATCAGGAAGCCGAAAATTCCCAAGCCCAGGATTCCGGTGTCTGCGAGTGTCTCGAGATAATCGTTATGGGCGTGGTTGATGAGCTTTTCGTCGCTGAAGCTCTGGTACTTCGGGTAAGCCCGCTGAAAAGTGCCGAGCCCAAAGCCAAGCAAGGGATTGTGGAGTGACATGCGCAACGTGTCTCCAGCGATCGTCATTCGCTGGCCGTCTTTTAGATCAGAGGCACGACGCCAGTTCTTCTCCGTGCCGAGGAAAGCAGTGAGCGCGAAGAGGCAGAGGATTACCATCGCGATCTGGATGGTGGTTTGCCTTCCCGGCAGCTGGCGATACCGCATTGCGCACGCGAAGACGATGCCCGCCCCTGCGGCGATGATTCCGCCGCGCGATCCGCAGAGATAAATGCTGAACGTCATCAACGACGCGCCGAACCAAAGCAGGTATCGTTTGGCGCCCCGTTCCAACGCACCGGCGGCCATAGCGAGCGGAGCCAACATTTCCATCAAGCCGGCGTAGTGATTGTGGTTGGCGTAAGGTCCGAAGAAGTACGCGGAGATGGCATGAACTTCGCGGAAGCCGTAGATCGCTTTCGTCTCGGAGAATTTCTGCAAGATTGAAAAGACAGCCAGAGCCGAACCAAAACACCCCATCGCGGAGACGAACGAAATCTGGCGACGGCGACGGTCCATGGTCTCGGCGGCGATCAGTATGAGGCCGCCGTAAGCAGCCAGATTCAAGAGTTCAGTGTTGGTGGCATGGCGGTAGACGGTCCAGCCAAAGAGAAACTGGAGGATACCGATAAGCCCGAAGCACAATGCAGGCACATAGACTGGATTACGAACCAGCAGGACTTCTCTTTGCAGATATTGCTGCCACGTCCACAGTGCGAGCAGAAGAGCGATGCAAGTCCGCTGAATGAACTGCGACCAGACCTCTGTCGCCCCGAACAGCAGCGGAGCCAGCATGAGCACAAAGATCATGCCGACAAACGCGAGCGACTCCAGTCGCCTTGTCGTCCGCTCATCAACGAGTATTGCCGCCGACTCAGAGGCGGGTATGTCGATCACAACGGGCTCAAGATCCACGGCCAACGGTTATTTTTTCTCCAAATGGACGTCGTCAAGCCACAGACTTCCCCGGATGACTCCCACATCAGGGGTGCGGGCGAAGCTGAGCTTTATCAATTGCGTTTCCGGCCCGGTGGTGAACTCGCCCGTGCTTTGTCGCCAAGGGAAGGAGCCAAGGAGTTCATCGCTAATCATTAGATTTGTACCGGTGTAGTAATCCGAGACAGAGAGACGAAGGCCATTGGCACATGCCACTTCTTCCGCCCGCAAGAAAGCACTCAATTGGTAGTGAGAATTTGGTTCCACCGGCACCAATTGGAAGAGACCGCCGTCTTCCACTCGATTCGTATTCAAGTCCAACTGCAAAGCAGTGTTCCCGCCATGAAAGATCGAACGCTGCTGCGCAAGAGTGATGCCATCCACCGGGTGCCTGCGCCATTCCAATCCAGCGTTCAGAAGAGGAGTTTCGAAATCGCCATTGGCGACCAGACCGTCATTTGCGACGTGCTTACGCATCTCGGAATCCCGCCTCGCGAAACTCTGCCAGACAGCGGTTGCGCGAGCGACTTCATGTCGTGCGAGGAGTGAGTCGAAATACGTGAAGACCATGGGACGATCTACTTCCCCTGAGGTCGCCATTAACGCCGGCCAGACCTGGTCGGCCGCGGACAATTTTTGATCTCGCAGCAACAGCCTGAAGAGGGACTGTCGAACTTCGGTCGTTGCGGGAAGATTGCCTAACGTCAGCGCTGCGTCACCACCTGAATGGCGGAGAACGGTGAAAACGGCAACATCGCGCCGGGAGGGATCGACGGCAGCGACGTCACTCATGAGTCGGAATCCCGTGAGATTGTCGCCAGCTACCAGAAATAGATTCGCCGCTTCCCATTCGACGGGAATGTCTTTCGGTGCGTTCTCGAGCGCATTCATGACGGCGGCCCGTTGTTTATCGGGCTGCTGAGTTAACCGATACGAAGTGGCCACTTCCAGCCACAATCGAGCGGAATGACGGTCGAGCCGAAGCGCTTGCTCGAGGAACTGGGACGCTTTCGACTGCTCTTCATCGAGATAGTAAAGTCCAATCGCCTCTGGGTAATAGGAATCAAGGGGATCAATCTTTGCGGCGCGCGTAAAGCCGACGACGGTCGCCGTTCGAGTGATCCAGTAGGCGATGAATGCCTGGGTGCAAAAAGTAAGGTACGCCAACAGGACGAGCGTACCTCCGCCGAGGAATGCAGTCTTGCGGACTGGCGACGATAAAGAAATCCGCATAGATGTCAGGGCCTGACCGTCAGCGCAGCAGATCAGGCGTGCTTGCCGGGTTCCTCGGAATATCGGCCATAGCCGCCGTACTTGGAGCCGTAATAGTAATAGTGATAGTAGTCGGGCGAATTCACATCGACTGCATTCACCACCGTGCCGAGCACTCTCGCGTTCACTTGCTCCAGCAATTCGTGGGCACGACGAAGCGCCGCCTTGGTGGTGTGCCCGGAGCGAACCACCAGCACCACGCAATCCATGTCCACCGAAAGCAAGATCGAATCCGTTACAGACAATGCCGGCGGGGTATCGAAAATGATGTGATCGTATTCACCTCGCCACTGCTCGATGTATTGCTTCATCAAGTTGGACCCGAGCAGTTCCGCTGGATGCGGCGGAGGAGGACCAGCAGGAATCAGGAAAAGATTCGGCAGTTGCGGCACACAGGTGATGGTGTGCTCGAGATTACTGCTGCCAGTGAGAAGGTTGCTGAGTCCCACCTGAGGCTTGAGACCGAAGGCTTTGTGAATGCTGGGCCGCCGCAGGTCAGCATCGATCAACAGAACTCGTGCGCCCTTCTGCGCGAGGACCACTGCGGTGTTGATGCTGGTGGTAGTTTTTCCTTCCTGCGGAAGCGCGCTTGTCATCAACATCACTTTCGGCGGCGCGCCTGATGCGGAGAGCAGAATGGCCGTACGCAGTGCTCGATACGATTCCGAAATATCCGATTTCGGGCGGCGATAGGTAACGAGTTCCACTCCCTCCTTGCCGTTCCCTTTATCGGTAAGTGCCTTCTGCTGGGTACGCAGCAAGGCGTTGCTTGTCGCCGGGATGATTCCAAGCGAGGGTAGAGTCGTGAGCGCCTGTGCCTGCTCGGGCGTGCGAACGGTGTTGTCCACGGCTTCGAGCAAGAACGCCAGCACCACGCCGCCTACAAGTCCCATCGCCAGGGCAAGCATCACATTGCGGCGCTTATCGGGTCTGGATGGCGCAAGCGGTACCCGGGCTACGTCGACGACACGAATATTCGAGGACTTCAGTCCGGCCGAGACACTGGCTTCTTTCAGCTTCTGCAGCAGCCCTTCGTAGAGTTGACGGTTGGTATCGACGTCGCGCTTTAACAACGAATATTCGATGGCACTCTCATTTAACTTGTTCGCCTGCTGTTTCTGGCCTTCCATGGCGCCGCGCAGCATGGATTCACGTTGCAAGGCGGTCTGGTAGTCCGTCCGGATGCGACCCGAGAGTTTGTCGATCTCGACGTGCAAAGAGCTCTGCACTTGTGCGAGTTGACTGTTCAGCTCTTTGATGCGCGGGTGAGCAGGCCCCATCTGCACTTCGGCCTGCGCAATCTGGGTACGCAGCTCTGACTCCTGCTGTCGCAATTTTCCGAGCAGTGAGTTGAAGTCATTGCCGGCGATCAATTCCGGGCTGCCGGAAAGTGACAGGCGATAACGGGCTTCCTTCTGGATGCGGTCGGCTTCGGCCGACGTCAATTCACGATTGAGTTCGTCAAGCTTGGCGGTAACGATGTTCTGCTTTTCATCGATCCCGAGGATGCCGTGCTCACGCTGGTAGCGAACCAGTTTCTCCTGTGATGTCTCAACCTTGAGCTGAAGATCGGTCAACTGCTTGGACAGCCAATCTGAAGTCTGCATCGCCGAATCGAACTTGGTCTTGAAGTTCTGCTCGACGTAGACGTTCACCAGAGTGTTCACCACTTTGGCGGCAAGTTGCGGATCGGGATTCGCGAATCGGATCTCGACGATGCGGGTCTTGGGAACAACCGACAACCGGAGTCCGCCTTGAACGAAACCCATCAACGCTGCTTCCTGCGCGGGTTCCAAGCTCGTGGTTTGCGATGGATCCGCACCGGCAGGCAGGTGCGTGAAGGCGGGATCTTTGTCCAACTGCAAAGCCTTGGCGGTAGAAAGTGCGATGGCGTCACTCTGGAGGATTTTGATCTGGGTATCGATCGCGACGGTGTAGTCGTAATCGTAATCGTCGCTGGTGAGACCCTCGCCCGATCCCTTGAAGCCCAGAACATTATCGTTTTCGCGACCAATGGCAATACGACCTACCGCCTCATAAATGGGGATGGTGCGCAGCGTGACGATGGTGGTGATGGTAACGACGATGATGATGGTCGCGAGAATCGTCCAGCGATGCTTTCTCAGGACTGGCAGATATTGCAGAAGGCCGTTGTCGTTGGCGGGCATGGCGCCGGACGCCATCTGTCCGTACGCGTAACCGTAACCGCGATTCAACAGCATGGGATCCTGGTCAATGGGAGCCAGTCCCGTGCTTCTCTGGGGGATTTCAGAATCCATTCAGCGCACCCTGGGGCCGGGCGCGGAAAGCGCACGACTCCAACACCTTATTGAAATTGGCTGGATTCTAGCATCGGGTAAATCGCGAAGGTTTACCGATCGTATATGGGGAGTCAGAACGGTAACCTGTGCCAGGCAACGGGAAAGAGGGCAAAACCGCGTTCATCCCCCCAGTTAATGGGCGCTTGCGGGTTTGCCCCTGCGATTGGCAATCAAACGCAGAGCGCCCAAAACGGGCGGAGCGATTTGTGTCTGTTGAGCTCACTGTTATCAGAATGGTAATGACTTCGACATGCTCATCTGTGAGAATCTTGCCGTTCGCCGCTTGGTGGAAAGAGCTTTACTGGGCAGCGATCCACCACAGCAGGAGGGGAATCCGGACGGATGCGCATTGTTTACCTGAGTCCGTCTGGCCAACTCGGAGGCGCGGAAGCTTGCCTGCTTGACATGCTTGCGGTGGTGAAGAAGTCGCGCCCGGAATCCGAGATCCACGTCGTGCTCGGCGAGGACGGTCCGCTTCGCAAACGCGTAGAAGTTCTTAACGCCAACACCACGGTTTTGCCGTTTCCCGCGGAGATCGCCAAACTCGGCGACTCGGCAGGTGGCCGGGCTTCGCTG
>DASTGW010000527.1:0-3756 GCA_035718705.1 Terriglobales bacterium
GCTTTTTCCGTGATTCTCGTGACGCTTGTTTTACAGGGGCTCACGCTGCCACCGTTAATCCGCGCGCTCGGCCTCGCGGGTGTCGGTGGCACGGATGAAGAAGAGAAGGAAGCACGCCAGGCCATCTTGCAGGCGGCTCTAAGCTTCCTCGAGTCGGCTCGCAAGGCCGATGGTCAGGCAGAGTTCGACGGCATCTTTGATGATCTCGAACAACACTACCGTCATCGCCTGGCTATCGTTGCGGAAGATGACGATGGGAAAGATGGTTTCGGGCCCAAGCACTATCGTCGGCACCTCGATCTCTCACGTGACCTGCTGAAGGTTGAACGTAGCACGGCAGTACAGTTGCGCAATGAAGGCCGCATCAATGACGAGCTGTTGCGCAAAATCGAACGTGAACTCGATCTCGAAGATTCTCGACTGCAGCAAAAACTTGGATAAGCCTACTGTCCCTGAGCAGGCTTCGATTCCATCTGCTTTGAAGAGTAGTATCCCTCGCGCGCCTGTACGGTCAGGTCTTTCTCTTTTGTGCTGACCTGAATGTGGCGATAATCGATCGATGCGTCCTTGCGATCGGGCGTGTAACCCAAGTTGTACTGATTGCGCAGTTCTTCCTGGATATCCGCGTAAATTTCGGTGATCGACTGCTTTTTGCCGACCTCATACATGCGGCCACCGGTCTCGCGTGAGATGCGCTCGAGAACTTTCTTTCCGTCGGCACTGTCGCCGCCTCGTGGCCAGCTACCGCCGTTTCCGCCTCCTCCGGGCCATCCACCACCGCCCCCTGGCCAACTGCCTCCACCACCCGGCCAGCCGCCGCGATGACGTCCTCCACCACCCATCCCGCCCGAACGTTGAAAAATCGTCCCTTCATTGCCCGTGAAGTAGATCGTGTAGACCATGGTGTCCGCGCGCTGCGCCGACTCAATTGCCCGGTCGATAGACAGCTTGCTTCCGTGATCAACTCCATCGGTCAGGATAACGACAGCCTTGCGTCCTTTCTGCTTGCTCATCAACTCGTCTGAGGCAAGGAAGATGGAGTCGTAGAGCAACGTACCCGCATTCGTGTGATGTCCACCTCGTCCGCCTCCACTATTCGGATCCGGGTAACTGCTCCGGTTGCGGCCCCCATGGGATATATCGATGTTCTGCAACGCGTCGGAAATCTTCAGCGGTGAGCTGGTCAGGTCCTGCAGCAGTTCCACTTCTTCATCGAAGTGGATGAGGAAGGCTGAGTCCTTGTCCGCGCGCAATACGTCGTCCACGAAGGCACCGCTGGCGTTCTTCTCCTCGTCGATGACTTCGATCTGACTGAGGCTGGTATCCACCAATAACCCGAGCGTCAACGGGATGTCGGTTTCCCGCGTGAAATAGCGGATCTGCTGCGGACGTCCGTCTTCTTCCAGGATGAAGTCGTCTTTGCCGAGAGAGTTGACGATCTTCCCTTTCTTGTCGCGCACGGTCGCGAGCACATTCACGACCTTCACGTTCACGGAAATAGTAGGTATGTCCTGGGCCGGAAGCGCCAGGCTGGAAAAGAGGAATGCAAGGGCCACGCCGCCACGTGCGGCGTGAGAAAAGACCAGGGAACGCATAGGTACACCCGTGAAGAAGGCTGTGTACCTAAACACGATCGCAGCGGAAAGGTTGTGCGGCTATCCCCTGGCCGATTGCTTCGCCCACGTGTCTTTGAGCGCCACGGTGCGATTGAACACCAGCTTCTCCGGCTTAGAATCAAGGTCCACGGCGAAGTATCCGAGTCTCTCGAATTGAAAGCGGTCGCCCGGTTTGGCCGACTTCAACGACGGCTCGACCTTGGCGCGCACAATCTCCAGCGACTTGGGATTCAGGTTGGCCGTGAACTCCTGCCCTTCTGGCACGTCGTTCGGATCGGGTTTGGAAAATAGCGTGTCATAGACACGTACTTCCGCATCGAGCGCGTACTTCGCGGAAACCCAGTGAATCGTCGATTTCACTTTTCGTCCATCCGGCGTGTTGCCCCCCTTGGTTGCAGGGTCGTACGTCGCATGCACCTCGACCACTTCGCCTTTGTCGTTCTTCACCACACTGGTTGCGGTGATCAGGTAGCCGTAGCGAAGACGCACTTCGCGCCCCGGCGACAATCGGAAATACTTGGGAGGTGGCACTTCGCGGAAATCGTCCTGCTCGATGTAAAGCTCGCGCGAGAACGGAACTTTGCGCGTCCCGGCGGACTCATCTTCCGGATTGTTGATCGCATCCATCTCTTCAACTTGATCCTCGGGATAGTTGTCGATCACAACCTTCAGTGGATTCAGCACCGCCATTACCCGAGCCGCACGCTTGTTCAGATCTTCGCGGACGTAGTGCTCGAGCATGGCCAAGTCGACGATGCCGTTCGTGCGTGACACACCTACACCCCACACGAAGTTGCGCAAGGCTTCCGGCGTATAGCCACGACGCCGCATGCCGGAGATGGTCGGCATGCGTGGATCATCCCATCCCTTCACGTGACCTTCCTGGACGAGTTTCAACAGCTTGCGCTTTGAAAGCAGTGTGTAGGTGACGGCCAGACGATCGAACTCGATCTGCTGCGAGGGGAAGATGCCGAGGTTGTCGATGTACCAGCGGTAAATGGGCTGGTGATCGGCGAATTCGAGCGAACACATCGAGTGGGTGACATTCTCAATCGAATCCGACTGACCGTGGGTGTAATCGTATGTGGGATAAATACACCACTTGTCGCCCGTGCGATGGTGCGTCGCATGCAGGATGCGATACATGATGGGGTCGCGCAGGTTCATGTTTGGCGACGCCATGTCGATCTTTGCCCGTAGCGACTTCGCGCCATCCGGGAACTCGCCATTCTTCATGCGCTCGAACAGGTCGAGGTTCTCTTCGACGGAGCGGTTCCGGTACGGAGATTCCTTGCCGGGCTCGGTCAGTGTGCCGCGATACTCGCGCACCTGCTCGGCCGTGAGATCGTCGACGTAAGCCTTGCCGTCGCGGATCAGCTTCTTCGCCCACTCGTAGAGTTGATCGAAGTAATCCGAGGCGAAGTAGAGGCCGTCCCACTCGAAGCCCATCCAGCGCACGTCGCGCTGAATTGAATCTACGTACTCCTGTTCTTCCTTCTCCGGATTGGTGTCGTCGAAGCGCAGGTTGGTCTTGCCACCGAACTCATCGGCCAGCATGAAATTGATGCAGATGGCTTTCGCGTGACCAATATGGAGATAACCGTTGGGCTCGGGAGGAAAACGCGTCTGAATTACGGCGTTGCCGTACTTCTTGTTGCGGACGTCTTCGGCCATGCGCTCGCGCAGGAAGTTGGAGGGAGCGGTTGCCGTTGCCGTGCCTGCTTCGGCAGTTGTGTTCTTGCCCGGCTCGGAAGAAGAATTAGGAGTGCTCATAGTGTGACCTTGACCGCGTTAGGAATACTTCAGTTTACAGGAAGCCGCACCGGTAGGGTTGTGGGCACTACCGGCTTATTCGGCCACGGCGACTTCCTCCACCGCCGCCTCTTTCCGTCCATAGCCGGTCACGATCGCCGCGATCACCACCACGAACAGCAGGATCGAATAAGCGTTGTGGATGCCGACCGTCCACGGCGACAGCTTCGGCATGCCGAAGTCCGCGCCCGACGACGTGGCGCTTGCCGCGAGGATGGTGGGAATGAAGTACGGCAGCGCGAACGGATAGGTGCAGACCGTCATGTCGAGCAGGTTCGCCCGGCGGTATGCGCTGAGTCCCATGCGCTCGCCCGTCTCTTTTGCGAAG
>DASTGW010000528.1:0-7893 GCA_035718705.1 Terriglobales bacterium
CGAGAAAGAGAGTGAGGACACGCGAGGTAGCTTTTTCGTACTGCGAGTGCAGGCTGTTCGGGCCGGAGTATTTCGCGGGGAAATCCGGATGCGTCTGAAAGATAAAGTTAAGTTGTCCCGACGCCCAGAAGCGCGAGTCAGCGGAATGATTGAAGAATGCGGGCGGATCGGAAGGTTTTTGCGATTCCGAGTCGGTAGTGGTCTGCGCTGACGCGAAAGCGGCAATCGCAAGTAGTAGAAGGACGAACGAAAAAAATCGAATTCGGCGCATGTGCTTCTGTGTTCATGGAAATCTAGGCCCTTGCTACGCCAGCTGTTGTTGCTGCCGAGCGCATCGCTCCGGCTTCCCCAAGGTAGGTCAATTCGACGACGGTGCAGTCATCGTTGAACGGTGTTCCGGCGCAGAAGCGATCTAGTTCTGAGAAAACATTGTCGAACGGGGAATCGTGGAGCACGGCTTTCTCCAGTCGCTGGTCGCCAAAAAATTCGTCGTCGCAATTTGCGGCTTCGGTGACGCCGTCCGTCACGAGTATCAAGCGATCGCCCGGGCTCACGTGGCAGCTCGCACTCTGGAACTGCATGTTGGGCAGCAAGCCGACGGGTACGTTCGAGGACTTGAGTCGTTCGATCTTGCCTGCATGGGTGACGACCGGAGGGATGTGTCCGCAGTTCACGTATTCCAGTTGGCCGCACGGCGTGAGCCGAATAATGCAGATGGTTGCGTATTTGCCGCCGACGTCGCGCTGCGTGAAGAAGCGATTTACCCGGCTCACGACTTTGTCCAACGGTTGTTGCGCGGCAAGCTCGGAACGGATCATGCCTTGAATCATCGAGGCCATGATGGCGGCGGAAATCCCTTTGCCGCTGACATCGGCGATGATGACTGCGAGTCCTTCCTTGGTCTGCACCACGTCGAAAAAGTCGCCGCCGATCTGCGTACAAGATAGATTCTTGCCGACGATGTGGGCGAAGGGGATGTCGGGCATGCGGACCTGCATCAGGCCCTGCTGGATGGTCGCGGCATATTCGAGCTCGCGCTCAGTTCGGCGTGCCAACTCTTCGGCACGCCGTTCGAGTTCCGCGTTGGCCTCGGTGAGCTCGTTTCGCGCACGCAAAAGATGATCAGCCATTACGTTGAAAGAGCGTGCGAAGTCACCGAGTTCGTCACGGCTGTTCAACTCGATGCGGTGCTCGAGGTTCATGTTTCCGATCAGGTCGGTGCCGTTCTTCAAGACGCCGAAGCCGCGATCGATATGCTGCACGATGAGAATCGCGACCACCGTTGCGAGCAGTCCGGAAAGTGCGAAGATCGCGAGGCTCACGCGGAAAGTGATCTTCTGCACGCGAGTAGACGTCGCTTGCGCGCGATCCACGCGTTCGTGCTCGGCCTTCTCAAAGGCGGGGAGCAATTCCGTCTGCAATCTCAAGCTGAGCGGGTCGGCCTTGACGATGTTTGCTAGCGCCCACGTCTGTTCGATGCCGAGGTATTCGTAGAATCCCTTCCATGCTTTTGCGACGTCGGCATAGGTAGCTTGGATTTCGTGGATCTGGTCCTTTTCCGAAGGATCGGTTAGCGCCTCGAGTTGCTGCAAAAGATCTACGACTTCATCCACGTTTTGTCGGAAGAGCTTCTGGCTTTCCGGTGAATTGACGGCTTGTCCATTGCCGAAGTCGGTTTCACCGAGGATGGATACCTGCTTGTGCAGGTTATCGACATCCTGCCGAATGGATCCGATCAAGACCTGGCGCTTAAGGGCGCGATCGAGCGACTCCATGGTGCGGGAGCGGAGTTTCGCGGTCCAGAAGAACACGTTGACCGCGACACCGAAGAGAAGAATGATTCCGACAAACGAATAGACAATTCGACGACGAATGGACATAGACGACTACCGCAAGGGATACCCCGGTTCGCCGGGCAGGAGACCGTCCACCTTCACGACCTTGAGGCCAGGCCCCACAGCCTTGGCGTCCATGAAGGCGATGCTCCCGGGAACCGCGGACACGATTTGTTGGGTCATGTCCGTGGAATACACAATCTTAGGCGCAGAAACGGCTTCTGAGCGGAAGATTTTTGCGACCCAGAACTGTTTGAACTGACTTTCAGTCATTTTATAGATGGTCCGGAGGACGATTTCGCGCTCCCGAGCTACCGGCGCCCTGACTAACAGGATGACCGGGAGCTTGGAATTCCAGTACTGGCGTTCTCCGAGAAAGACCTTTCGAACGTCGGCCATGTTCAGATCGGAGACTGGGGTATCCGGATGCACGACGACGGCAATATCCCCGCCCTTGGAGGATTGGGCGTGAAGCGCGGCGGCCGATAACAGGATAGAAATCAATATGATTCGGAGCGTCTTCATTGCCATGTTTTCCTAGAACGTGAAGGCTGTTTGCGCGAAGAAACCATTCCAACGGTCCGCCGGGATGTCACGCCGCCAGTTTCGGTACTCTACCTTAAAGGCGGCAAAGTCGGTGATGTCGTAACGCGTCCCTAAGGTGTGGCCCGCTTTTAACTCCGGAATCAGCAACACTGGTTCGCCGCCCGGGATGTGAATGTATTCAAAACGGTAGTAGGGCTTGAACTTCTTATTCGCCCAAGGAAGCCGGTAAGCGACCTGGGCGTAGGCACCCTGGCTGTCCCAGGTCCGGCCAGTGAGAATGTCGTTGTGGCGGACATGGGAAAACTCAGCCAGGATCTCCGGCGACTCGCGTTCGTACGCAATGTGACCCGAGGCGATCCACTCGTTGAACCGCGACTGAGTTACAGAGTTGGCGTCAGGGGAGATCTTATCCTTATAGAAGGCGCCGCCGAATTGCAGACCCTCGATGCTGGCGGGCCGGGCGAACACCGAGCCGACGATGGCGCGGCTTCCATTGACATCCCCAGGGTCGCCATCTCGAGAAAGAAGTGTGATTGACTGACGGCCATTGCCTACGCCGAAGTTGTAGTTCAAACCCAAGGGGCCGGAGGGGATGGTGCCTTCCGCCAGTGCTCCAACGAAGTGAACTGGAAGGAAGCGTCCTCCGAAGCGAATCATCTCAGGCCGGCTGATGGTGGTTTGTAGCCAGGCGCCATGATGGAAGGCGGTGTTCCAGTAGTTGATCGGCGTATGGTAGCGGCCAAACGAGACCTTCAGGTGGTCGTTGAGGTCGTATCGGATGATGGCGCGCTCGACGTCGGCGCTGTAGTTGCTTTGCTGCGCCGTGAAACTCAGTTCGCCGAAGAAACTTGTCTTCCGCGAAAGAGCGGAACTGAAGTGCAGCACGAACTGCCCCATCGTGAAGCCGCTGGGCTGGGTCTTGGTATCGGTCTCACTGTAGTCGATGTTGGCGAATCCGCGAATCTTGAGGTTGGGGTACGACTCGTTCACCTCCGGCAGCTCCGCCGCCGTGTGATCATGCACCGCTTGTTGCACCGCCGTGGTGACCACGGGATTGGTGGTGGACGGAGCGGCAGCGGTTTGGGCTGGCGTCGCAGGGGGCGCGGGCTGGTTCTGCAGCTGGCGGTTCTGCTCCTTGAGTTGCTGGACTTCCTGTTCAAGAGCATTCACGCGTTCCACGAGGCTCTTTAGCAGTTGGGCCTGGTCGGCGGAGGTTGTCTCCTGCGCCAGACCGGCGGTGCTAACCATGAGCAACAACACGCATAGTTTCCCAAGAGTACGCATAAATCTCCCAAACTTTGTCCAGCTGAACGACCCCGGAAGTGTGGGTTGATTATATTCGTCAACTCTGGCGAATTGAGTTAGAGTGCGACACTTTTCTTATTTGACGGCAGCAACGGTACTCAGCCCAGCTGTCCGATTAGATCTAGTAAGAGAAGCTTTGAAAGCTGATACTCGGATCACCATGAACGAGCAAGACCGCTTTGCCGCTGTGCAGAAGATCTTTGGCGACGCTGCTTTCATCAGGCACCTTGGTATCGAGTTGGAGGACGTGAAGGAAGGCTGGTGCCGGACGTCGCTTGTCGTGAAGCCGGAACATGCGCAACAGCATGGGTCCGTTCACGCCGGCGTTATATCGACTTTAGCGGACCACACGTGTGGCGGAGCAGCACGAGCGGCACTGGGTGCAAGTCATGATGTGCTGACGATAGAGTTTAAGATCAACTTCCTGCGACCGGGGACCGGCGATCGGCTCGAGGGGGAAGGAAAAGCGTTGCGTGCTGGACGGCGGGTGGTAGTCGCAGAATCGGAAGTCTACGCCTTCGAAAGCAACCAGCGGGTCCTGGTGGCAAAGTGTATTTCCACGCTGGCAGTCATCGCGCAAAAGTAGGGCGCTAAAAAGCCCCGCGCCACGGCGCAGGGCGACAAGAAATCCGGGTCTTATTCTTTGTCGTTGTCGTCGGTATGAATGTCGATGTTCCAGTTCTGTTTCTGCATTTCACGCATGGCGCGTTCCATCTCACGATGAGCCCGTTGAATTTCCCGCTGCAGTTCCTTGCGATTGACAGCCGAATCCTTGAACTCCTTCTTCCATTGGTCGATCTGCTTACGGAATTCAGGGCTGTTGAACTGCTTCTGCAAGTCCTGCATTTGCTGGCGGAACTGGGGGCCTAGGTCGGCGATGACAATATCGTCATCGCCGTCAAAGCCTTCTGCAGCGCCTGTTTGGGATTGCCCGCGACGCTCCGGCATGGTGAGAGTGAAGGTGCTCTCGTGGCGTTCTCGAATAACGGTAACCGGAATCTTGCCCGCCTGCTGGGAACGAATCAACTGGTTCCAGTCGCTCATGTTCTCGACCGGCTCAGTGCCGACGCGGATGATGACGTCTCCAGCTTTAAAGCCAGCAGCTTCCGCCGGGCTATTCTTCTCAACCGAGCGAACCAGGACTCCTTTGCCTTCCTTGGCGCCGAAGAAGTCACCGAGCTGACGCGTGAGGTTTTCGACCATCAGCCCGTTGCGACGCGAGTATTGCAGCATCGCGAACGAGGGGACGTCGATCTCCGGCATTGGAGGGATCTCGATCTTCGGGATGTGAATGACGCCGGTGTCCCAAGAGTTCTTGCGGGCCGTCATCTCGGCGGTCATGTTCATCTGCTTGCCGTCGCGGCTGATGCCCAGGTTTACCTTGGTGCCCGGTTTCGTTTCGCGGATGAGGCTGCGAAGCTGGTTTACGTCGTCGATCTGCTTGCCGTTGTAGCTGAGGATGACGTCGTGCTCTTTGAGTCCGGCTTTTCCGGCGGGAGCATCGGCGTCTACCATCATGACTTCCACGCCTTTATCGCTGTTGAGTTTGAGTGCCGATTGCCGCTCAGGAGTGACATCGCGCGGTTCAATGCCCAGGTAGGACGCGTTGTCTTCCAGGACGCGCGCTGAACGTGGTGGACGAGGTGGCCGTGGGGTGCGCGGTGTTCGCGGAGTCTTCGGAACAGGCGCGACCTGCGGCGTCTCCGGAGTTTGAGGTGTCTCCGGAGCCGGCGGCGCGGGCGGCGCTGATTGGGAGAACGCGAGCGCAGCGTTGAGAGCTAGTACCGTGATGATGGATGTTTTACGCATGACGTTAATTCCTGGAATATAAGTTCGCCCCTACCGTTTTGCTTTGCGGATGTAGATGTTGCCCATCGTGGTCCGCACCTTGAGCAGCGGTCCCCCACCGTTCAAGTTACCTTCTGCGTACTTCGTCTTCGGGCCCCAATCGCCCCCCTCAGACGTAACTTTCACTTCACTGAAATCCGACTTGATCTCATGACCCATGGCGGTCTGAATTACCGCCTTGATCGTCATCTTCGCCTCCGGCGACACGTAAACAGTCACGTCGCCAGCGGAAGTTTCCAGCATCGAGTAGGCCTGAGTGTTAGACGGCGTCCCCACAAATTCGGCAGTAATAGATCCTGCGCCGGTCTGTGCGCGGGCTCCCTGCATCAACTTGTAGAGCTCGAGATTGCCACCACCCGTGCTTACACGAACCGGACCGGCGGCGCCAGCAAGCTTGATCGTGCCGCCGCCCGTCTCAAGAGAGACAGGCCCGTTGATGTTGCCGAGATCAATGGTCCCACCACCGGTCTCGACGTGGGCTTCGCCCTGGCAGGTGCCGACGTTCACCGAACCGCCACCCGTGTCCACTGCAACCGCAGACGCTTTACCTACCCAGATGCTGCCGCCACCACTGCTGGCGACAACGCGCCCCGTGGCAGAGACGACCTTAATATTGCCGCCTCCGGTGGTGAGCTTCAGTTCGCCATTGGTGTTGCCGACCTGAATCGATCCGCCTCCGGTTTCGGCCGTGGCCATGCCGCCGATGTCATCGAGATCGACGGAGCCCCCGCCGGTCTCGGCTTCCAGTTTGCCGCCGATGCCGCGAACGTTAATCCATCCGCCATCGCTGCTGAGCTTCACCAGTTGCATGTCGCGAGGAACGGTGAGGACAAAATCGGCACTGAACTTGCGCGCGCGGCCGCCTTCCCAGCTACCTTCAAAGATGGCGAAGTCACCACGCTTAACGGCCGTAACGCCAAAGTTCTGGAACATGCGGCGAGCCGCCTCTTCCGAACTGCCATAAGAACGTTTGCGAATGGTGTAGCGGACGTCACCGTCGCTGCCACCCTGTACCTTCACCGACCCGAGATCGGTGTTCACCTTAAGATTGCGTGATTGCGGCAACGTTCCGGTGATCTCCTCCACCCAACCGTCGCCCTCGCGGTAGATCCGCGAGTTTTGCGCCAGCACAGGTAGGGCGGCGATTACCGCAAGCACCAATACCGTCGCGATGTTTGTGTAACGTTTCAACTTCGTTTCTCCTGACTCGCGCCCCGAGTCGGCCTTACTGACTGCCTATCCCGTTATGAATTCCGTCCGCGTGTTTGCGCGTGCGGTGTTATGAGTCCCTCAGGGGCTAAAGCCCCTGTTTGTTACCTGAACCTGCCCTGGCAAAAGAAGCCAGGACGGGTACCCGGAAAATCCTTAGTCGATCTGCGGCATCGAGGCCAACATGGCCCGCGCCTGCCGGCGGATTGCCTGATCTTTGTCTTTCTCCGCCAGGAACTGCAGCGCCATGCGCACGGTTCCGTCGGCTGCGACTGGCTGCAACATCTGCAAAGCCAGCGAACGTACACCCGGGTTGCCATCGTGCAGCAGCGCTTCCACCATCGCGTTACGGATCACCACATCGCTCTTCACATACGGGCCGAGCGCTTCGAGCGTCTTCAGGCGAACGCCAGGGTTCGAGTCGTAACGCAGGGAGGCGATCAGCGCCTCGCGAATCTTGGAATCTTCCGGCTGCTGGGTCAGAACGTCAATGGAGTTGAGACGAATGCCGGAGTTGGTGTTATTACGAGCGGCGAAGAGCAGCAACTGCTGAATCTGTGGATCATTCACGCTGCCTACGGCCGTCTGCGGCTGGAGCGTGTCGTACTTGATCTGAACCTTGTTGTTCGCCGGATCCTGCTGGATTTCGCGAATGCCGGCGACGGAAGCCTGATTCACCTGACCTGCAATCGGAAGTTGCTTCGCGGTGGGATCGATCGGACCTGTGTGACCCAGCTTGTACGCCACACCCGCTCCACCGGCGAAGCCGAACATCAACAGCACGGCGGCGAGTGCCGGCGAGAACTTCAACTGGCCGAGCATCGCGAACGGATCGTAGAACCAGCGCTTCCAGCCTTTTTCCTGTTGGGTGATTTCGAGCTGTTCCTGCAAACGCATGCGGGCTGACGCCAGCAAACTGGCCGAGGGCTCGAGAACCGGAGCCGCCGACATCGCGTCCCGCAAGCCGCGCAGCGACTTCACTTCGTCGGCACAGCCGGTGCAGCGATTTACATGCTGCTCGAACTCAAACCGCTGGTCATCGGCGAGTTCGTCGTACGCGTACAGGAACGCGTTCTCTTTGACCCATTCGCAATTCATGACTGCCTACCTTCTAATCCTTAACGCATTTCCGCCAGAGCAAGGCGTAACT
>DASTGW010000529.1:0-6112 GCA_035718705.1 Terriglobales bacterium
GATCCACGGCGCACGAACGCTGGCGCCGGGCTCGCCTTCGAGTGCATAAGAGAGATCGACGACGCCGCTTCCGGCGCGAACCGCCAAGGGCAAGGTTTGCCTGGTGAACTTGGGATCGGAGGTGAAAAAGACGATGTCGGCGCCGTCGAAGTTATCGGCCGCGACAGCCTGAACGAAAGTCATCTCTTCGCCGACGGCTTCCAGTTGGCCTAGTGTTTCTTCGTCGTCGAGCAGACGGACTTCGGCGGCGGCGAGGGAGCTTTCCGGCAGAATGTCGGTTAGCTCTTTGCCTTTCAGGGTGCTGGGTCCAACGACGGCGAGGCGAACACCGACGCCGCCGGGCGGATGTGTGATGTGCGTGCTCATTGTGTTTCCGAAGCCTCCGTGAGTTGCGGCTGATTACGGCGACCGCGGAAGAGAAATCTCATGCCCATGACGATGCCGGAGAGCATGTAACCGTAGGCGATGAACGCCAACATGTCTTGCGAGTCCAGCCAGACGAGTCCGATGACAGCGGCGATCACGATGATGAGGCGGAATGATCGCCGGCTGGAAAAATCGAGATCCTTGAAGCTGTAGAAGCGCCAGGTGCTCACCATGAGCAAGGCGGCGCAGAACACAATTACGCCCCAGATGATGGCGAACACTTCATTGCCCTTGGCGATTGAAGCTCCGCCGAAGAAGTGCACGGTAGCGGCAATGACGCCGGCACCCGCAGGGATGGCCATTCCGACGAAATACTTCTTGCCGGGGCGTCCGGGATTCCATGGCTTTGGGTTTGTTTGGATGTTGAAGCGAGCGAGACGGCTCACACCGGCAACGAGGAACGCGAAGGTGGTGATAGCGCCAAACTGGGTAACGTGATCGGCAAAGGTGTGTCCGTAAAGCGTGCCGAAGGAGCGGAATCCCCAAACCCAGGCGAGCACGGCCGGTGCGACGCCGAAGGTGATGGCGTCGGCAAGCGAATCGAGCTCCCGGCCAAAGTCGCTGGTGGTGTTAGTCATACGCGCGATGCGTCCGTCGATGCCGTCGAAGAGAATGGCGAAGCCGATGGCACGGGCCGCGTGGTCGAAATGTTCGGGGCCTTCGGTTGGACCGAGGAAGGTCTGGTAGAGCGCGTAATAACCGAACGCGATGTTAAAGACCGTGGCCAGTGAGGGCAGGATGTAAATGCCTTTGCGAAGGCGGCGGCTGTTCTTGAAATCGGTTTGGCGGCGCTGAGGATATTGGTCGGTCATGCGCGCTCCGTGGAGACTGCATTCTTGTGTTCCACTGAAGCACTCGAAACCGGCATTACGGCAAGCACGCTCGATCCGCCGGCGACTTTGTCGCCGAGCTTCACTTTGAGGTTGGCTTCGGCGGGGAAGAGGATGTCGGTGCGCGAGCCGAACTTGATGAGCCCGATGCGCTCGCCGCGGGAGACATGATCGCCGACGTTCTTGGTAAACACGATCCGCCGCGCGATAAGTCCGGCGATCTGCTTGAAGATGACAGTCTGGCCATCGCCTTCCACGGTCACGATGTTCTGTTCGTTCTGGTCGGAAGACGCATCGCCCATGGCGTTCACGAACTTGCCCTTGCGATATTCAACATTCGTAATCGTGCCCCCGATCGGGGTGCGGTTCACGTGAACGTTAAAGACGTTAAGGAAGATGCTGATGCGGTTCACGCGGCGACCGTTCAGGTCGATTTGACCGACGCTGGTAACTTTTCCGTCCGCGGGCGAAACGATGGCGCCGGGTTCGGTTGTGATTTGTCGCTCGGGGTCGCGGAAGAACCAAAGAAAGAATGCGCCCAATAAAAGGGGCAGGATTGCGAGGGGAGCCCAGAAGTATCCGAGCAAAAGGGCGACCGCCAGTGCCGCCAAGCCGTAATAATAGCCGTCACGAACCATTGGACTTAAGGATTATATAGGGACGGGAGACTGGCGCGCCGAAGCGGCAAAAACGAAGCTCGTCCCGAAATTCGCCTGAGAGGTACCACTCCGCTGTATGCTTCCGGCTACTCCCGTTATAAGAGGTGACGATGCGAGGAAAAGCACGTGCTGTACTGCTGCTGGCGATGGCGATTGCGCTGTTCAGCGGAGCCAAACCGAAGCCCGGCAGCGACTTTGATCCCAGCAGTTTCCCACCTGAAATGCAGTCAGAAGCACGCCACATTGCGGAGGCATATCAGAAGTTTCCGGACGAAGCCGCCGTTCTGTACCAGGTGGCGGCGATGCAGGCGCGGGTCGGACGCAAAGAGCAGGCGATCGAGACACTCAAGCGGATGGCGGCGATGGGAACCGGACTTGATCCGGGTGGGCGCGGCTTCGAGAACCTGAAGGACGACCGCGATTATCAGCGCATCAGGGCACAGATCAGGCACGACAATCCGCCGGTCATGCGAGCGCGTCTGGCGTACGAAGTCGCCGAAGGTAAGGTGATGTCTGAGGGCATCGCCTACTCGGCAAAGACCCGCATGCTTTACCTGGGAGATGCAAGGAGAATCGTGTCGATCGGGGAAGACGGAAAGTTTGCCGTGCTAGTTCCGCATGCGACGGGTGGCCTGGGCGATGTGGTGGGGATCCGAGTTGACGATGAGCGTGGCGAATTGTGGGCGGTCAGCAATTCTTTCTCGCATCACGAAGCTGACATTGTGACCGGACTGTTTCGGTTTCGGTTGGCAGATGGAAGCCTGGTCAAGAGCTACGCGATCCCGACCGCAGAAAAAGAGATGCTGAACGACGTCGCCGTCACGAAAAATGGAATGGCCTATGCGACTGCTTCGGATTCGGGGGCGCTCTACCGCGTGGATCCGAAGGCCGATGCGGTGGAGAAGTTCCTGCCGGACGGAACTCTGCCCGACCCGAACGGGATCGTGGCTACGGATGATGGCAAAAGCCTCTATATCGCGGGGTGGTACAGCATTTCCAAGGTGGATATCGGCAAGAAGCAGGTTACGGCGCTCGATAAGCCCAAAAACGTTGCGGATGGATGCCTGGACGGGTTGTATCTCTATCGGCAATCGGACCTGATTGGCGTACAGAATTGCGCGCATGATCCAGGTCGCGTGATGAGGTACAAACTCGATGGGACACGAACGCGCATTCTGTCGGCGCAGGTGCTCGAGTCCTACAACCCGATGTTCGATGGCATTACCACAGCCGCCATTGCGGGGGACGATTTGTACTTCGTGGCGAACACGCAGTTGCGCAAGGCTGGGAAGCCTGACGTGCAATTTGATCCACTTAAGATTCTCCGATTGAGCCTGAAATGAAGATACTTCGATTGGTGCTGCTGGCATTTATGGCGGGCGCGGCCTGGGCGCAGGAGGCCGCGAAAATCCGCGAGTACATGGATGCTGCGGCTAAGGTAGAGAAGTTCAGCGGAACCGTGCTGGTGGCGCGCAAAGGTCAAGTGGTGTTAGAGCAATCGTATGGACTGGCTGACAGGGTTTCTAACTCACCGAACAGGAACGCGACGAAGTACTACATCGGGTCGATGACGAAGTCGATCACCGCCACCGGCATCATGGCGCTGCGCGACCAGGGCAAGGTGAAACTCGATGCTTCGATCTGTGTGTACCTCGCGCCTTGTCCGGAGCAGTGGAAGCCTATCCAAGTGCAGCACCTCTTGACGCATACCTCGGGTGTGGCCGATATCGTGCGCTTTCCGGACTTCATGGAGTTGCGGACCAAGCCGCACACGCCGCAGCAACTGGTGGAACTAATCGCGTCGAGGCCGACAGAGTTCACGGCGGGGGCGAAGTTCGTCTACAGCAATTCGAATTTCATCCTGCTGGCGACGATCCTGCAGAAAGTTTGCGGCATGCCGTATGAAGAGTGCTTGCAGAAGAACGTCTTTCGCGAGGCGGGTATGACGAGTAGTGGCAACGCCGCATCGGCAGGAAAAGGGCTGGCCATCGGGTACATGCGCGATGGAGACAACTATCGCGAGCCCGATCCTTCGGATACGTCGATTCGATTCGGAGCCGGAAGCGCGTATTCAACGGCTGATGACCTGATGCGATTGCTGCGATCGCTCGCAGCGAATAAGGTGCTGAAGCCGGCAACCGTGGAAGAGATGTGGACGGACCGAGGTCACGGCTATGGGTATGGCTGGTTCGTCGAGAACGAACACAACCGGCGCGCGGTGGGACACAACGGACGTGTAGATGGATACGCGTCATCGTTCCGGTTGTTTCGGGATGAAGACCTGGTGATCGTGGTGCTCAGCAATATCAACGGCTTCAATACCGAGCGAGTTTCGGCGACGCTGGATGCGATCGAACATGGCGAGCCGTACAAGATGCCGAAAGAGCGCAAGTTTGTGTCTATCACGGCAGAGAAACTGGCTGCGTACGACGGCAAATACAAATTGCCCTGGGGACTAGTGCTGGTGGTGACGCACGAGGGCAATCAGCTCTTCGGACGTGCCGAACAGGAGAAGAAACCGACGGAGTGGAAAGCAGAGTCGGAGACTTTGTTCTACGTGCCGCCCGCGGACATCAACATCGAGTTCGTGAGGGACGCCGCCGGGAAAGTCACGATGGTCTTCGACGGCAGCGCCAAGGCGGAGCGCATTGGCGATTAACGTTCTTCGTTTATTTGGCGTGCTCGGCGATGAACTTTTTGGCGAAGTCGGCGTTCGGATAGGCGCTGTCGGCTTCGAGCGCGCGTCGGTAGCTGGCGACCGCTTTGGCAGTGTCGCCGAGTTTGAATTGCGCTTCGCCGAGTGAGTCAAAGGTGTTCGCCGATTTCGGATACATCTCGGTGTTCAGCTCAAACATTGCAATTGCGTCGGCTGACTTGTTGTCTCCGAGGAGCTGATATCCAAGTTGGTTGATGGCGGCTTCGGAAGTGAACGGGGAGTCCGGATCTTTCTCGCGGATGCTGGTGAGGAGGGTCTTGAATCCACTGGAGCCGCGTTGAGCAAGTTGCTGGGTGAGTAGATACGTCGACATGCCGCGAAAGGGATCGTTCTCAGCGTCCCATTCCGCCGCCAGCTTGGGATTCTGTTCCAGGTTACGGACAAAGTCGGAAGCCTCTTGCGCATACTTTGCTTGCAGAGACATGCGTATGTCGAATGGCCGCGTGGTATGTGGTGTCCATTTTCCACGAATTACAACTCCCGCGATCATCCGTGTGTTGCCGATCTTGTCGAGAGGATTGGCGTTGAGCAGCACAAGGTCCGCACGTTTGCCGACGGCGATGCTGCCGAACTGATCTGAGTGACGAAGCCATGTCGCAGGATTGACGGTCGCGGCTTTCAACGCTTCGTAGGGCGACAGCCCGCACTTAACCAGTTCTTCCAATTCATCATGAAGGCTGAAACCGGCGACGGGGCCGGAATCGGTGGCATCGGTGCCGGCGAGCAGGGGAACTCCGGCGTCGAAGAGCGCGCGCACGATTTTCTGCTGAAACGGGTATAGCTGGCGAATGATCGGGTATTCCGGCGGAGTGTAAACGGCTTTGAAGCGGTTCTTCGCCGGCGAAATGTTATCGAGCACCCAGGGCGAGAGATACTTCAGCTCCGGCTTCTTTAGATAAGAGTCCAGGTTAGTCGCCTCTTCAATGCCGTCGCGATAGGTGACGAGCGTCGGTTCGACGATCACGCCTGCCTCACGAACGCGGCGGGCGAGTTCGGGAATGCGTGACTCGTCGGCCACGATGTGATGAACATTCACTTGCTGAACGTCTTCGGTGCGCTTGGGATTGAAGTAGGTGTAGAGGAACTCGTCGGCGTGGGCGACGGATTGGCCGGACTGGAGCGCTTTCTCAGCGCCAACGGCGCGCGGGAGGTGTCCGATGAAGAGCAGATTGCGCTTCTTTACTTCAGCAGCAACTGGCTCGTGGGCTTCTGGCGTGCCTCCCAGCAGGATGATCTTGAAGATGTCGTATCCGGCGTCGGCTTGCTGATCCACGAACTTCACGCCGGTTTCAACCGTGCGCGAGCCGAAGAAGATGGGGCCAGAGGTGAAGATGGTCGGGCCTTCGAGTTTGCCGTCGGCGATCTGCTTGCGCCACGCGAGATGAGCGGGGCGTCCCTCGAGATTAATCACCGTCGTTACGCCGTTGGCAAGATAGAGGGGGAACTGATCCGGCGAGAGCAGGTGAACGTGTGCGTCGGTG
>DASTGW010000530.1:0-2120 GCA_035718705.1 Terriglobales bacterium
AGTCGGACTCAACTCAAAGATGTCACCGGCATTGGCCCCAAGACGTTCGAACAAGCTGCCGGATTTCTGCGCATCCGCGATGGGGAGAATCCACTCGACATGACGGCCGTTCACCCCGAGTCCTACCAGATCGTCGAGCAGATCGCGCAAGCGCTCAACGTTCCGATCCAGGACCTGATCGCCAATCCGCAGCTGCTCGAGAAGGTCGATCGCAATCGCCTCTCGGCTGGAACGTACACGCTCAACGACATCCTCGAGGAGTTGAAGAAGCCCGGACGCGATCCGCGCGATAAATTCGTTGCTCCCAGTTTCAATGAAAGCGTCCGTGAAATCTCCGACGTGCAGCCCGGAATGGTGCTCGAAGGCGTGGTCACGAACGTGACCAAGTTCGGAGCATTCGTCGATATCGGTGTTCACCAGGACGGACTCGTCCATGTGAGCGAACTATCGAACCGCTTCATCAAAGATCCATCGGAAGCTGTCAAAGCAGGACAGATTGTGAAAGTGAAGGTCATCAGCGCCGACGCCAAAACCAAGCGCATTGCCCTTTCGATGAAGGCACTGATGGGAACGCCGCCGCGTCCAGAACGTCCTCAGAAACAGACGCCACCACCGCCGTCGATGAACGACAAACTGGGGATGTTGGCCTCGAAGTGGAAGGTACGTTAATACGCGTCAGGCGCTCGATTTCGCTGAACGCACACCCGTCTCCGCGAGGGCGATGGCCTTTTCGTGGAGCTCCCAGCTGCGGATTGCCTCTCCGCACCCGCGGCGCGCGAGGGTTGTGCTCAACTGCCGGTCGGCGTCGTCGAAGGTGGCTTCAGCCTGATCGTGAGCTTTCAGGGCTTCGTCGTCGGCGCGCTTGATTTTTTTCGCGAGATCAACGGCTGCTTCGGCAACCACAAGCTTGCTCTTGGTGCCCGAGACCTGCTGGTAAGCAGAGCGCAGTTCGTCGCTCCAATTCGCTTTCACAACGCGTTCGAGATTGTTCAGCGCTGCATTCGCGACATCGGCTGCGCGACGCACGCGTTTCTTCTGCGACAACCACTTCATCACCGACCAGTTCACCGCCTCGGTCATAATCTGCTTGGCTTCTTCCACTTCCTTCAGTTTCTGCATGGTTCAGGTCCTCGGTTCGGAATGGATTAATGACTCGGCGGGAATTTGGAAGCTTTCGTCTTTCCAATCGTTCTTCGCAGCGGGCGGAATAAATGACATGGCGCGCTCGGCCAGCGCCGTAATCGTCAGGCTCGGGTTCACCCCGAGATTGGCCGAAACAACCGATCCGTCGCAGATGTACATGTTGCGATAGCCGAACACTCGATGGCGGGAATCGACGACCCCGCGTTCGGGAGAATCGGCGATCACGCATCCACCGAGACAGTGTGCCGTTCCCGGCACATTGAACAAGATCTCCGGCAACATGCTCATCGCCGTGCCTCCAGCCATGCGAGCGAACTTCTCGGCAAAGTCGTTGGCTTGCGGAATGTAAGTGGGAATGCGATCGCCACGACTCACCAGGTGCTTGCGGAATGGAGGCAGCCAGCTTCGGCGCCAGCGCATGTTGATGTGAGCATCAAGGGCCTGCATGCAGAGGAGAATCACGCACTCGCGCGCCCAGTTCTTCGGCAGCAGCAGACGAAGTGTCCGGAATGGATGGCGAAGCAACGATCCGATAATCGACCCAAACCAGTTGGCAATGCGCCCGAGGCCAGGACGTCCGCGCGTGAGCAGCGTCGAGAGCATACTCATCGCGTCCGAGCCGCTTGGATAGCGCACAGCCTCGATATGCGTATGTTCGTCAATATAAACACCAGATCCGATCGCAACTCCTTTGGAGAGATCGTCGGCGGAATTGGGAACTCGAACGCCGATCAGCGATTCCGAATTCGTGCGCACGTGATTGCCAATGCAGTCGCTGAGGTCAGGCAGCGAACCCTTCTCCTTCAGATGGAACAACAGTTCCATGGTGCCAAGCGACGAAGCGCTGAAGACAACTCCTCTGCAGGTGAACGAGCGAGGTCGGTCAGGAAGAATGCTCGTGGAGTGAACGGTTTGCACTTCGTAGCCTTGGCTGCCATCCGAAGCACCGGGAAGAGGTTTCACATCGACAACTTTGG
>DASTGW010000531.1:0-3107 GCA_035718705.1 Terriglobales bacterium
GACTTGAATCGCTTGCTCAACAAACTGGCTGAGACCCTTAGCAGCTAGCTACAAGTTGTGGTTAGGTAACCAGGACCGGCGCCATTAGGTGCCGGTTTTGTTTTGTGCCCTTACGGCCTTCTCGCAAAGATGTACGCACGGCGGCTGGGGTGCTCGACTTCGGGATAGGGGTCGCGCTCGATCGTCTCTTCTACGACAAAACCTGCGCTCTCCAGTTCGGCTTTCACCTGCTCCGGGTCGTAGAGCACCAGGTCGAGGGAAATCGGAAGTTCCCAGAGGGTGTCGTAGTGGGTGATCTCGTTTCCTATATGGAAGGCCAGAAGCAACAAACCCTCCGGTTTCAGCACGCGGAACATCTCCCGAGCGATTTTGGGGAAGGTATTTCGCGGCAGGTTCACGATGGAATAGAAGGCGGCGATGCCGGCCAGCGACCGATCTGAGATTTCCAGTTCCAGCATGTTTCCGATTCGAAAGCGAATATCGGGATTGGCTTTCTTGGCCTGAGCAATCGTCGATGGGGATAGGTCGATACCGAAGACGTTTACGCCGAGATCTTTCAGGAACCGCGCGATGTGTCCGGGACCACAGCCGAGGTCGCAAACTTCGCCTCGGTCCTTCACTCGATCTGCGAACCGTTGCAGCAGTTGGTGATCGAGAGGCTTGCCGGCGAGTTCCCCGGCGATACGCTTCGAGTATTCTTCGGCGAGCGTGTCGTAGCTCTTTCGGATGGAATCCAGGAATTCGGCCGCCCTCTCAGTGTGCTTCATCGACGAGAGTATAACGTTGGGTTCTTATCTGACCCCTATCTAAGCCGCGGCTTCGTCGATGATGGCCTTCAACTCCTTTTCGATATGGCTGGCGAGGATTTCGGCACCGGAAATCCCAGTGGCACCGATGAGGTCGGTTGGATTCACGGTAGCGAGAGTGACCTTCTGCCCGTCTTGAAAAACGGAGATCCGGCAGGGCAGCACAACCGATACCCTCATATCTTGGCTGAGGGCCTGGGAGGCCGCCTGCGGATTGCATACGTCGAAGATGCGGCACGGAGTTTGCATCTCAATGCCCTTCGACTTGAGTGTCTGTTGGATGTCCAGCACATTGAGCACTCCGAACTTGTGGGCTTGTGCCGCTTGACGCAGGCGGTCTTCTACTTCTGGGAGAGTGCGTAGTGATGTTTTCGTGTAAGTCATAGCTCTATCATCTGCGCGGTTCGCACTGGGGGTTCTGCTTATCGTCGACCGTACCTCGGTCGAGTGGTTGCGCTCACGTGGGAACGCCGAACCGCGGTAGCACCCATCGCGTGAGCACCACCCAAAGGGCGAGCAAGGCGATCATGATCAGGAAGTCGCGCATAAGGCCTCTCACTCATACAAATGCATTCGGACAGATTTCGTTACAACATCATCATGCGCTTCGAACTCTGCTTCCACAATGGCCCCTGGCGCAGGACCCTAGTCCCTGTTGGTTTCTCTCCACCTTTCCACAATTGTGGTTGTGAAGAACTTCATGGGAATTGTGGGTAGCTTGTGGACGCGGTGGAAGGATGGACCTCACTTCCGAGTTTGGGACATCAACTCCGAAGAGGCTCACAAATCCGGACCTGTCTTTCGAGAGTTTTCCGTGCGGGAAAGCCGCTCCAGAGCCCGTTTTGGACCACCTTTCCACATTTCCAGAGCCATCCACTACTGTTTCTAAGGGCCAGATGTTTCATTGAATATTTATTTGATATATAAGTAGAGCCATTCCTGAGAGCACTAGGGACCGTTCGTCTGCTTCTATCGAGGTCCAGCACGGGAGAAGGTCATGGAAATAACAGTCAATAAAACTGAACTACTCAAAGAGCTGACGGCGACCCAAGGCGTGGTCGAGCGCAAGACCACGATCCCGATTCTTTCGCACTTTTTATTTGAAGCCGCGGGCGACCGGCTCTCCATTACCGCGACCGATCTCGACCTCGGACTGCGTACCTCGTGCTCGGCAAAGGTGAAGAAGGAAGGCAGCTGCACCATCCCGGCGCGCAAGCTCTATGACTACGTGAAGCTGCTGCCCGATGGCGAAATCACCATCAAGTTGATGGAGAACCATTGGGTCAACATCCGCAGCGGCCGGTCGAACACGAAGATGGTCGGCATGGCGCGCTCGAACTTCCCTGCACTGCCGACATTTCCGACTGCGGGAACGATCAAGATTCCCAGCAAGGTTCTTCGGACAATGATTTCGAAGACGATCTTCGCCATTTCAAGCGAGGAGTCGCGTTACACCTTGAATGGTGCATTGATGGTGCTGAAGCCGGAGTCGATCGTGATGGTGGCGACCGATGGCCACCGCCTGGCGCACATCGAAAAAGCCGCGGAGTCGTTCCCCGACGTCCAAGAGATGAAGACGCTGGTGCCGAAGAAGGCGATGGCCGAGCTGAACACGCTGCTGAACGTAGCGGATGAGGATTCGGTTGAATTTGCCAAGGACGAATCGACGCTGTTCTTCCGCATCGGTGGACGCATCCTGACCTCGCGCCAATTGACGGGTCAGTTCCCCAACTACGAAGCCGTGCTGCCGCGCGACAACAACAAGTATGTGACGGTGCGCTGCGAGGACATCTCTTCGGCCATCCAGCGCGTGGCTCAGTTTGCCGACGAGCGCTCGGGGGCGATCAAGATGCGCCTGGAAAAGGGTGCCCTGACTATTTCATCGTCGTCGGCCGAGACGGGCGAGTCCGAAGACTCGATCGAAACCACCTACCAGGCAGACCCGATCGTGATCGGCTTCAACTCGCAGTACCTTCTGGACTTCCTGAAGGCCGCCAGCGCCGGCGACGTGCGCTTCGAGTTCAAAGACTCGCAGAGCGCGGGCCAACTGCGTCCGGATGAGGCGGACGAGAACTTCAAGTACCGCTACATCGTGATGCCGATGAGGATCTGAGAAGCAGTGGACAGTGATTAGTGGCCGGCGAGAGCCGGCCATTTTGTCATTTCAAAGGGTCGAATTTGCGGGCCACCTCTGTCGCTATTGAGAGATTCTGAGGAGAGGCGGGGACGATACAAGGGGAGCCTGCGAAAACGATGACTTTCTCTCCCCTCTCAGGTCCTTTTGGAAACAGCCTTGGATCG
>DASTGW010000532.1:0-3719 GCA_035718705.1 Terriglobales bacterium
TCGCCTTGGTGGTAGTGGCCTTGGTTGTGCCCTTCGAGGAATCACTCGAAGCGGCAGCCGACTTGTCCTGGTGAGCGATAATCTGGTCCTTGATCTTGTTGTAGGTCGCTTGCGGAACGATTTTCTTGCTTACGAGTTCGTTCTTCGCTTTGTAAGGACGGCCGGCGACGATCTTGGCAGCATATGCATCGCCCACCCCGGGCAGTGCTTTGAGCTGATCTTCGCTTGCGGTGTTGATGTCCAGCTTTTCGCTGGTTGCTTTCGAAGCGGTGTCAGACGCGGCGGCTTTCGTGTCGGACTTTGCTTTCGCAGTTTTGGACTGAGCGGCCATCATCGTCCCCAACGACATGACCAACGCGATGGCAAGAACAACTCTAACGAAAGAACGGAATTTCATATGGAACTCCTCCTCGGAAAAGCGGAAACATTGTAGCTGCTAACGTGGGCCCCTGTGAACCTCCGCAAAAGATCTGCGACTTTTCCGACTGCTGAATGTCTTTACATGCATGTTGAATGGCAAATGGTTGCCTGTCGTAGTACTCCTTTTTGCATCTTTAAGCCCGGCGCAGACCTCTTCCGAGAAGGCTGACACTACCCGTTCCCAGAAACCTGACCTGCTGCACATGTTCAACGACGCAACCGAGAGCCTGTCGCGGCGTGTGAGCGGATCGGTCGTGCAGGTATTCACGACCGGTTTCAGCCTCGCCGACCGCGATTCTCGAAACACGGCAAGTGTGTTGTCACCGGAACGCGGAACTGGCGCGGGAATCGTCCTGACGACCGACGGCTACATCATGACCAACGGTCACGTGGTACAGAATGCCCGCAAGATTCGCGTGATGCTGAATAGCCGGGAGCGCGAGCGCAACGTGGAGGCTGGACATGCCATGCGCGGACCGCTCGAGGGTAAGCTCATTGGAATCGACCGGCTTACGGACCTGGCCCTGATCAAGGTGGAAGCCCGCGACCTTCCGGCGCTCACTTTGGCCGATTCCTCCGATCTCAAGCAGGGACAACTGGTGTTCGCTTTCGGATCGCCACTTGGTCTCGACAATTCAGTGAGCATGGGCGTCGTGAGTGCGGTGGCAAGACAGATCGATCCGAACAGTCCGATGATCTACATTCAGACGGATGCGCCGATTAATCCGGGCAACAGCGGAGGCCCGCTGGTGGACATCGACGGCAATGTCGTGGGGATGAACACATTCATCCTGTCGCAGTCGGGCGGTAGTGAAGGCATCGGTTTTGCCATTCCGAGTAACGTGATCAGGAATATTTACCAGCAGCTGAAGCAAGATGGGCATGTCCATCGCGGTCAAATCGGCGTGTTCGCAAGGACAATTACTCCTTCGCTAGCCCAGGGTTTGTCGCTTCCGCGCGATGAAGGTGTCATTCTGGAAGATGTGATTCCGGGCGGCCCAGCGGACCAATCTGGATTGAAGGTCGGCGATATCATTCTCAATCTCGCTGGACATCCGGTGCATGACTTGCGGGAGTTCGCGCTCGCGCTGTTCCGATTCACGATTGGCCAACCTGTTCCCGTGGTGGCCTTACGTGGAAATCAGGAAATTACATCGTTAGTTCCAGTCATAGAGCGTGCGGACGATCCTCAACGTTTTGCCGACTTGGTGAACGAGCGCCAGAATATGATCTCGAAGCTGGGAATCCTGGGTCTCACACTCACCGACCAGGTGCGCGCACTGCTGCCGGACTTGCGGGTTCCAACCGGAGTGATCGTAGCCGCTCGCACCGCCGGCAACGACTTCTTTGGGGACGAGTTGCAGCAGGGAGACGTCATCCATTTCGTGAATGGAAAACCTGTAGCCGACGTGGCATCGCTGCGCAGCGCGGTGGAATCCATCCCTGCGGACAAGCCTCTCGTTTTGCAGGTCGAGCGGCAGGGGACACTCAACTTTCTGGTGCTTGAGGCGGACTGAGCGCATGGCAGACGTTCAATATTCCTTTGCGGGTGAGATCGTGGTGGTAACCGGAGCGGCTCGCGGAATCGGAATGGCGGCTGCATGCGCCTTTCTCAAAGCCGGAGCAAAAGTCGCGCTCCTCGATCGTGATACGGAGCAGCTGAAGCAAGCTCGTGATCAACTGGTCGGCGAATCGACGGCATACGATTGCGACATAACCGACACGGAGACAGTGACCAAGGCGCTCGATGACGTCCGTGAGAATCTTGGCGAGCCGACTGTCCTGGTCAACAGCGCTGGGATGAGTGCGCGCGTACCCGCAGAAGATTACAAGCTCGAAGGGTTTGATCGGTTGATGAATTTGAACGTCCGCGCCTTATTTAACTTGATGCAGACTTTCGCCGCGGACTGGATCGCCAAGAGTCGTCCCGGCAATATCGTGAACCTGGCGTCGATCTTCGGCATGATCGCCGATCCGCTTTCCGCTCCCTACGCCGCGTCAAAGGGCGCGGTCATTCAGTTGACCAAGACGTGCGCCGTAGAGTGGGCGCGGCATGGCATTCGCGTGAACGCCGTCGCGCCCGGATACACATACACTTCGATGACGGCGAAAACACTTGATTCAGAGGAGGGGAAGCGCATCCTGGAACAGGTTCCGATGAAGCGCGCAGCAACGGTCGACGAGATTGCGAATGCGGTGTTGTTCCTGGCTTCTCCGGCCGCGAGCTTCATCACCGGACAGACACTCGTCGTGGATGGCGGAAGGACCGCGCTGTAATTACCGAACCACCAGGTCCTCATATTCCGGATGCTGCTTGATAAAAGCGGCTACCGAATCGCAGACTACGTCGACCCGCAAGTTGTTTTCTCGCGCGAAGTCCAGCGCTCCCTGAGCGAGCTTCGAGGACAGTCCGGTGCCCCTCAATTCCGGCGGTATTTCCGTATGCGACAGCGTCAAAATGCCCGCTCCCAGCGAGTATTCGAGATAGGCGACCTTGCCGTTCTGTTCGAGTTCAAAGCGCCCGCTGGTGTGGGCGTGTTTCTCGGGTTCGGATTTAATGAACGATTTTCCAAACATGCCCGATCAGATGATCTGCCCCGCCGGTTAGATTCCGATTCAGGGGCTCCCGAACGAGCAACACGGATTGACCAGAAACCTTGAGTCCGCCTAATATCGCGTGAATGTCTACGCCCTCTGGAGCAGTTGGGGAAACCATTTCGCATTACCGCATCCTGCGCAGGATTGGCGGCGGCGGGATGGGCGTAGTCTACGAAGCCGAAGACATCAAGCTCGGTCGTCACGTCGCGCTGAAATTCCTTCCCGACCAACTGGCACATGACGAGCAGGCGCTCGAGCGTTTTCGCCGTGAGGCTAGGGCCGCTTCGGCGCTGAATCACCCCAACATCTGCACCATCTTCGAGATCGACGAAGACAATGGGCGGGCGTTCATCGCCATGGAGTTGTTGGAAGGCGTAACGCTCAAGCACATGATCACCGGCAAGCCGCTGGAGTTGGAAACGATCCTCAACGTCGGCGGACAGATTGCCGATGCGCTCGATGGCGCCCACAGCAAGGGGATCATCCATCGCGACATCAAGCCGGCGAATATCTTCGTTACCGATCGAGGATTGGCGAAGGTGCTGGACTTTGGACTGGCGAAGCTTCCCGGCGAAGCCTCGCAGAGTTCCGCGACGCAAACGGCTGAGCACCTGACAAGCCCCGGAACAACTCTGGGGACAGTCGCCTACATGTCGCCGGAGCAGGTGCGGGCCAAGGACCTCGATCGTCGCACCGATCTG
>DASTGW010000533.1:0-3001 GCA_035718705.1 Terriglobales bacterium
TGGTACCGCAAGTACGTCGGTACCAAGTACGAAGGCGGCCGCATGCCTTGGCTCTATCACCCGTACATCGGCCACGACAACAACCGCGACTGGTACATGCTTACGCAGAAGGAAACGCAAGTGGTCACCAAGGCCGCCTACTTCGACTGGAAGCCGATGGTTTGGCTCGACGAGCACCAGATGGGATCGCTTGGCCCGCGACTCTTCGTCCCCCCGTATTCCGAACCGGCCTCCACCACCATTCATCCGCTGATGTGGCGCGGCGTAAATCTCATCGGCACTACCATGGCATTCCGGCTGGAAGAGCAGAAAAAGTCTGGGGTGATTTATGACTACGCATACGACGCCTACTGGCCCGGCGCGGTCGATGGCACCGCGTGGTGGAAGAATATGTTCGGCCTGCTCACCGAGGCCGCTTCAGCACGTGTCGCCTCACCCATTGAAATTCCCGAGGCCGAACTTCGCGGCGGCACCAAGGGCCTGATGGATTACCGCATCCAGACGAACTATCCCAATCCCTGGATGGGCGGCCGTTGGGGCATCCGCGAGATCATGGACTACGAGCGCATCGCCTCCGACGCAATACTTGAAACCGTTACCGATCACCGGGCCGACTATATGCGGGGCGTGATTCGCATGGCCCAGGATTCCATCGCCGAAGGCAAAGCCGACGAATACTGGCGGATCGGTGCCGAGCAGAACGACGCTTACACAGCAGCCAAGTTGGCTTTTCTCATGCAACAGCAAGGCGTCGAAGTGCAGAGCACTACCGACCCGGACGGCCGGAAAGAATACTTCATCGCCACCTCGCAACCATACGGGCGCTACGTGTACGAGATGTTCAAGTCGCATCGTTACCCGAAGGTCCGCGCTGGACAGGGAACTGCGATCATTCCTCCCTATGACGTAACCACTTGGTCTTTGCCATTGATGATGGACGTCAATGCAGACAAAACCATTCTCGCCAAAGACCAGATTGCAAAGCTGCATCCGCTTACGAATGCCGACTGGCCCGACGGCAAAGTGGAAGGCGCCGGTTCACTTTACGCCGTGATGCGCAACTCAAACGAAGTCGCCGCGCTGTTGAATGAACTGATTGCAAAAAAAGCAAACGTCAACGTCGCCAAAGAACAATTTGAAGTGAACCGCGTAACCTATCCGGCTGGGACGCTGCTCGTTGATTCCAGTGACATGCCGTCTTTGGCGGCGAAGTATCACCTCAAAGTGTTTGCCCTCTCACAACGCCCGAACGTGCCCACGGCGAAGATGCATGAAGCTCGCGTCGGTCTCTACAAGCCGTGGCTCGCCTCCATGGACGAGGGCTGGACGCGCTGGATCCTCGATCAGTATCACTTCACGTACAAGAATCTCGACAACAAGACGATCAAAGCCGGCAAACTCAACGCCGCCTACGACGTCATCTTGATTCCCGATGTCGAGAAAGAGGTCATCGTCGAAGGCAAACCAAAGCGCGAATCCAACGAGATGAAGTACTTCGAGGAGATGCCGGCCGAGTACTCCGGTGGCATCGGCAAAGAGGGCGTTACGGCGCTGAAAGATTTTGCCGAGAACGGGGGCACCATCATTACGCTGGCGCACTCGGGTGAACTGCTCGCCGAGGAATTCAACGTTCCAGTGCGCAACGTGCTTAGCGGCGTGAAATCCGATGACTTCAACTGTCCCGGTTCCATCCTGCGCGCCGAACTCGACCAGAGCAGTCCCATCAACTACGGCATGCCGAAAGAAGCCAAGATTTTCGTGGACGGCAACATCGCCTACCAGACCAACATTCCGGGAGGCGGAATGGAACGCACCATCGTGGCGCAATATCCGGAAGACGCCGAGGACGCGCTGATCTCAGGCTACTTGAAAGGCGGCGAGCGCCTGGAAAAACGTGCTGCCGCTGTTTCGTTCACGTATGGCAAAGGCCGTCTGATAATGCTTGGCTTCCGCGTGCAACATCGGGCCCAGACAGAAGGCACGTTCAAGATGCTCTTCAACTCCATCTACTGGGCTGGCATGGACGAACCAGGAAAGGCGACCGGCGTCACATCCGCCACTGCGGGAAGGTAGTATGAGGTGCCCGTCCGGAAGTCTTCGGACGGGCTTCTACTTTCTAAGCGCGATCGCGATACCATTTGTAGCGGGTGAGAATATGACGCACTTAATGCTTCTCGAAAGCACTCTTAACACGGAACTCGGGCTCACGCGACGGCCTGTCGCGGTCAACTTCTTTGATTCGCCACCGGCTGATGTCGAAAAATTTTCTGGCAGTGAGCCTTCCGGTTGCAGCTACTGGCGACTGGCTGGCAAGGGTCGCAAGTTCTACACCGTTCCTTCCGATCACTTTAACTGTCCGATTGGCAGCCATACACATGCCATCGCACTTCCTGAACAGCGTAAGAGCGAACTCGGCGATACGCTCTCGTTCATGAGCGACATCGGCTACATCCGCATGGAGGAAGTCGGCAAGATTCCCACGCTTCCCAAGCAGCCAAACGTAATCGCGTACGCGCCGCTCGGGGAAGCGCCCGCCAATCCGGACGTTGTTATTCTCGTCGGCAAGCCTGGCAAAATCATGCTGCTGATGGAAGCCGCCTCGCGCGCCGGTGTCAACACGCAGTCACCCGTCTTCGGACGCCCGACTTGCATGTCGATCCCAGCCTCAACGCAGATGGGAGTGGTCGGAAGCACGGGCTGCGTCGGCAATCGCGTGTACACCGAGATCGGAGACGACGACCTGTACATAGCGATCCGTGGCAAGGACCTTGAGAAAGTTGTCGGCGAACTGGATACGATCATGAACGCCAACCGCGATCTCAACGAGTACCACCGCACGCGCAAGAAGGCGCTGACGAAGGATTAGTTATGTAGGCCCAGGCGTCCTCGTCTGGGCACTGACTCTCATGCGTGCCGCGATCCTCAACCAGCAAAGGCCGATCGACTCGAATCCACTCGAACTTCGTGATGCCCCAGTCCCCGAGCCTGTCGCAAAACAGAT
>DASTGW010000534.1:0-3629 GCA_035718705.1 Terriglobales bacterium
AAAATTGCTATTCTGAAAGTAGAGTAGAAATAGTGAATGCCCAGGCGACGCTTTTGGCCCTGGGCATTTGTTTTTGCAAGCTATGGCGACCGAAGGTCAGATTCGGTCTAAGCCTATGATTGCAGAGTACTTACGCGCAAGCGCCTGTGTTTGCAACACAAACATCGGCGTTTTCGTCGTAAGTCACTGATTCCAGAGATCCACCCCCCCGGGGGGTGTACACGACAGAAGCGCCGGCACGCCGGCGCTTTTGTTTTAACCGAGAACCGAGAACCGACAACCGATAACCGATAACCGAGAACCGAGAACCAGGCACTCTTACAGGAGCACCGAATGGAAACCGAATCTAAACCGCGCTGTCACCACATTATGGAAAGCGGACGCCGCTGTGGCACCCCTCCCGTCAAAGGACAGCATTTCTGCTTCTACCACGATCGACTTCATCGCAATTACGTCCTGCCCGGACATCGTTTCTACGAGATGCCGAACCTCGATAACGCCCACGGAATTCAAATCGCTCTTACTCAATTGGCCGCCGCCATCGCCAAGGGACTCATCGGACCAAAGGAAGCCGGCAAAATGGCCTACTCGATTCAACTCGCGCAGTCTAACTTGAAGCGTCTCGCCGAAGCCGCCGTCCCGCCCGAAGAAGCGGAAACCGAAATTACCGATGGCATGGTCGCTGCCCTTCACCTCGACCAGAATTCTCGGTCTCATGATTCTCAAGCTCAGGATCCTCAGGATGGCGCCGACTCCAATAGCAATCCCGCTCCGCCACATACGCTGAAGGATTACTCCCAGCATCCACTCTCTAACGTCGAAGGACTACGGCCGCGCAACGATCTCTTGCCTTCCGGTGAAGCACCACGCTGGATTCCTCTCTCGAGCGAGGAATCCGAATTCGTCTGCGACCACATGCCTGTCGACGAACGCAAAGCCACGCCGCTGGAGAAGTTCTGTGTGCGGCGACTCCGCCTTACCCAGGCCCTTCGAAAAATCGATAACCCCACTACGCATCAGGTATTGCAGGCAGTCATGCAAGTCGAGGAAGAAGAAAGATTCGCCATCGAAAACTTGAACGACCTCTATCCTCTTGACCAGACCACTCCACCCACAACTCAAAACCACAGAGGCCGCGAAGGTGCGCGACGGTGAAGAGCGGCGAAATCGTGCATCGATCGTCTTCCGTCTCGAGTCAAACTGAAATGACTGACAGACTGACCGACTAAAAGACTAACCGACAACCGATAACCGTGAACTGAAAACTGAATGGAGCGAACGATGACTCTGCTGCAGATTGATTTTCCCAGTCATGGTCCTTGGGGTGAGGACCTCACAAAAATGGCCGGCGATTTGGCCCACCATCTGAACCAAACACCAGGCATGCTCTGGAAGATCTGGACCGAAAACAGCCGCACCGGCGATTGCGGCGGCGTTTACCTGTTCACGGATGAAACCTCCGCAAACAACTTCCTCAAGGAACACCTGCCCCGCCTCGACTCCATGGGCATCAAGAACGTGCGAGCAAAAGTTCTGGATGTGAACGAAGGCTTGTCGCGCATCACCCGCGCGCCAATCGCAACGGCGATGGGCGGAGCCGCAGTTGCATAGAGTAGTGGAGCAGCAGTTCTGGGTGGAGCAGCGCTTTTAGCGCTGCGTACGCGACGCTTTTAAATAGGTCATGCTGAGGAGGGCGAAGCCCGACGAAGCATCTCTGTATTGGCTGGCTGCTGACTGCTGACTGCTGCTAGTCGAGCCGGACCAGGAAGATGTTGCCTTCCGGCGTGGTGTTCTCTTCGGCGAGTTGCTCGGCCTTTTGCTTATCGTCGCCGGCGACGCGGATGCGGATCCAGTAGTCGCCGATCGGGCTCGCGAACTGCAGGACTTTGGCCGTCGTGTAGCGGCGCATGAGTTTTTCTTTTAGCTCGATTGCCGTCTCTTGTTCCTTGATGGCGCCGATCTGTACGCACCAGCGTCCGCCGTCTTCGAGTGACTTGGGCGTTTCGAGCACGTCGATGCGGACTTTGGCCGTCCCCGGGCGCCACACGTCCAGCTTGATCGCCGCAGCCTTGGACAGATCGATGATGCGGTCCGGAACGAACGGCCCACGATCGGTGATGCGCAGGACCGCCGAGTGTGATGTTTTGAGATTGGTAACCCGCACGATGGTATTCAGCGGCAACGTGCGATGCGCGGCCGTAAGCGCATTCATGTCGAAGACTTCGCCGTTGGCGGCTTTGCGGTTGTGATAAGGCGGTCCATACCAGCTCGCCATTCCGGTTTGGGTGGAAAGAACGGGCGCGTCCTTGTAGGCGTCTTCGCCTTCGATTTCGCCCTTGCCGGAGTCGTTATCGACTTTGGCCGGCGGCTCGGGAAGAGTCTCGTCGGTGGTCGAGATTGGCGGAGGCGGCGCAGGAATACGTGCCTGCACCTTCTTCTTGCCGCCGCATGCGGTCAGCAAGACGAGTGCGAAAAGAAGAAGAAGTACGGAAGCCCGTTTCACTGGCCCTTTTTGCGTTTCTGGTCGTCGAGGTAGTCGGCGAACTCGGCCAGCTTTTGGGCTGCCTTGCGCAGGCCGACGGTCGATTCCTGACGAACAGCGGGAACCACTTCCGCGTTGATGTATTGGATCAGTCGCTCGGTTTCTTTCTCGAGCTGGCCGACCACTTCGCCGATCTTCCGGCCCACGCGTTCGCCGGTTTCGGAGGCGCGGTTCTGCTTGTCTTCGTTCACGATAGCTCACTTTAAGAATTGCGGTTTGCCAGGCCCTGCCATTATCACCCTCTCGAAAAAGCAGGGCAATGAACGGGAACACGGTTGGGCAACAGCCGTCCGGAGTTGCTGGATTTAGCGCCTTAGCCGCGGCAACACAGTATTTCTTGCAACCTTCCAATTGGATGCAAACTTTTTCGCAAATCCAGCTTCTGAGTATGTGAGTTCGCCCTTAGTACTACAGAACTAAGGTCCAAGGGCCAAAAAAGGGTCAATGTTTTTACCGGCCAAATTGATGTTATGCGCGGCATTGCTAACCGGCATTTCCGCCAGCGCGCAAGTGGAAGCGAACCTGGTTCAACCAGCTCTTCCCGATGCGCCTTCGGCTTCGCTGGCAAACGCCAGCAAGTCGAAGTCGCCATCACATCGCGAACTGTTGGCCGACGATCCTTATCAGCCGCTCACGACCCACGAAAAGCTGGATCATTTCGTGCGTCGCAGCTACGCGCCTTACACATTCGTTAGCGCAGGTTTGAACACCGCTTACGCCGGCGTGACTTCAGACCTGCGTTACTGTTGCGGTGCCAGCGCTTGGCGCAAGCAATACTTCGCCACTGTCGCTGACACCGAAGCGCGCTACTTCTTCGGCAACTTCCTGTTCCCAACCGCCTTCGGTCAGGATCCTCGCTATCTGCCCAAGCGCAAAGGCAGCACTTTGAGCCGCGCCTGGTACGCAGCAACGCGCGTGTTAGTGACGCGCAACGACGAAGGTCACGCGACCTTCAACTCCTCGGAGTTCCTCGCCGTTGGCTTCTCGCAGGCGTTGCGCAACGCTTATTATCCCGACAACGAGCGCAGCTTTGGCCGCAACATGAGCCGCGTATTTGGAACCCTTCAGAGCGACGCTGGCGGTTATC
>DASTGW010000535.1:0-2283 GCA_035718705.1 Terriglobales bacterium
TTCAACTCGGCCGCAAAAGTGGATGGTGGCTGCTCGGCGTTCTATGTCGTGTGGCGGTCAACCCTGAGACGTGCATCCTGCGCTCCGCTGAATCGTTCTACAAGCGCGGACGCATGACGCTGCTGTTCGCAAAATTCATTCCCGGCATCAACACCATGGCCCCGCCGCTCGCCGGCAGCATGAAGATGCGCTTCATGCAGTTCCTCCGCCTCGATATTATCGGCGCGCTCTTGTACATCGTTGCTTACTTCTCCGCCGGATATGTCTTCAGCCACATCCTGAGAGATGTCATTCGCATATTTGAATCGTTCGGTCGTGCCATGGAAGCGGTGGTCATCGTCGCTTTCATCGTATACGTCGGGTATCGCTTCTATCTCTACTGGACCCATCGGGTGTACCGCGTCGTGCCACGGGCACAGGTCGAACTGGTGAAGAGTATGTCCGAAGGCGGAAACGTCGTGATCGCCGACGTTCGCAGCCACGGTTATTACGATTCTGGAGCCAAGCGCATCCAGGGTTCTATCCGCCTTGAACCGAATAACTTACACGAGAGTCTTAAACAACTACCTAAAGACAAACTGATCTTCCTCTACTGTACCTGACTGCGCGAAGCCACCAGCGCCCGTGTGGCGCATCTGCTCCGCGAAGAAGGCTATAGTGCTTACGTGTTGGTTGGTGGATTGAATGCTTGGATGAAAGCCGGCCTGCCGACGGAAACGGTCCCCGATACAGACTTGGTTCTGCTTCCGACCTTCAGCTAAGCCGGTTGCTCAATTGGCTGCTGCAGCGCTACGGGATTCTTGCGTTCACGCAGGTAAAGGATGATGAAGAGCGCGACGTCATAAATGGCATGAACCAGGATCGGCGCCAGCAACGATCCGCTCAGAATGTAGGTGATGTGAAACAACATCGCCAGGATTGCAACGCCGATCGCTCCGCGCAAACCCTGCGGCAGATGCGCAACCACGAAAAATAGAACGCAAAGTACGAACGAAATTCCGTAGCCGAACTGTCGCCCAAACAGCTCGTACAGCACCGCGCGATAGGTGATCTCTTCGAACACTCCGGCGCAGGTGCCGTTCAACAGCGACCACGAAAGCTCTGTCGGAGTTGTCGGTGCGTAAAGAAGCCGAATCCGTTCGCGGTGCTCGGCCGGAACCCGATGCTGGCCACGGGCAACGGCATGGATGAGCGCGAGCAGAAATACTCCGCCGTAGAGCAGGCTCCAGAATTCCGGTTGAAACGAGAGCTTGATTTTCGAGATTTCGGCCGTGTTGTAGCTGATCAGCCCGGTAAACGTGAGTAGAATCGCGCCCATCCGGAAGCGCTTCAGTTTAGGCGTGAGCGGCTGTCCGGACTTGATTTTGCGGTAACTCGTCCACGCCGCCCAGGGCATGAACACGCATACCCAAGTGAAGAACAGCAGGGTCGTGGAATTGAGAATCGAAGGCACGATGGCGAAATCTTAAGAGAATTCCGCCATCGCGGACAGGTTACTTCCGGCCCTTGGGAAGGTCACTTGTAGCGTTCATCGCTACCAGTTTCTGTGGTCCTATGGCGCTCATGTAGTCGTGAATTGTGACGAAACGATAGCCCCGCGCTTTGAGGGACGAAATCAGCTGCGGCATCATCGCGGTCGTCGTGGTCAGTTCATGGAAGGCGAGGATGTGAGTCGTCACGCCTTTCTTCTCGCGGGCTTCGATCTGCTTCAGCACGGAGTCGGCGAGTGACGGCTTCGGACAGTTCTTCGGGTGCGCGCCGGCACAAAGATAGTCGAGCGAGTTGATGTCACGAAGCGCGACGGGATTCTGGCTCGAGATGGTAAGAATCTGGAAGCCGCGGCGTTCGAGGTCTTTGCGGGCATCGTCGGGAAGGATCCAATCCGGCGGACGCACATACTTCGGCTTCGAGCCGGTGACGTTCTGGATCATCTTTGCGCCTTGTTCGACGTCGGAAACGACCCAGCCTTCGCCCTTTTTGCGTTCAGCCGTTTTGAGTTCGACGTGACTGTACGTGTGATCTTCGATCTCGTGGCCGCGCTTGAGCATCTGCTGCGCAACGTCGATGCAGGTTACGCCGATGTTGGTTTCGTAGCGATGATCGCCCCAGGTTTTCGGAGTGAGTCGCCAGCCCATCACGAAGAATGTGGCCTTCACGTTTTCCTTGTCGAGAACGTCGAGCAATCCGGGTGTTTCAGCAGCTTTGTTGCCCAAAAGAACATATGGTCGCGGGCCATCGTCGAAGGTCAAAGCAATGAGTTTGTCTGCGGAAAATGCTGGGATT
>DASTGW010000536.1:0-4721 GCA_035718705.1 Terriglobales bacterium
TCGTCCGAAGCTGGAGCGATTGTCCAACTGCCACCGCAGTCGCGATCGAGAATAGCCGCAAAGATCGAGGGGCTATCAAAGCGTGGCCAGCACAGCCACTCGATGGATCCGCGATGGGAAACAAGAGCGGCGGAGCGGCAGACACCGATAATGGCGTAGTCAGAGATGTTGGGCCATGTGGATTCGGGTTCGCTTGTCTGCCGGGGGGAATCGTTGAGTTGTCTCAGCGACGACGAGCGAAGAAGCATATAAAGATGGAAGTGTGGAATGCTCGCCGAGTTGCTTGGAGAGATGCAAGTGCAAGCGGGCGTGAGGGTTGCGTGGAATTATCGTGTTGTGTACACTGATTATCGACGTACTGACCGACAGTCCCACCTGCGTTCTGTTCCACAGTTCCAGGAACCTTCCCAACCTCATGAAGGCTGTTCGGAAAAGAGTGGGCGCGTAGCTCAACTGGCAGAGCAACTGACTCTTAATCAGTAGGTTGAAGGTTCGATTCCTTCCGCGCTCACCAAATCTCACCCGTAAAGAGACAGGGCAAACCCGCACCCGAAGTTCGCATTGTCATGCTCGCGAGGTCGAGTCGTAACGTTGCGAGCTGCGTCCTAACTTCCCCCGCTTCCAGCTTGTGGGCATTGAGCCTTAGAGTTTTCCCAAGCATCCGAAGAGTTTCCCAAGCTTCCGGTTAAGACGCTTGTTGCCACCCGGTCCTTGCGATTGGCGGCAGGAACTTCAGCACCTCTAGTTCCGCCTTCGGCGTCGGATCACCGACAGATTCGACTTGGATGTGAAGGGCCCTCACATTGCCACCTAACTCGGCCAACTGACCTATCAATTTGGTGCTCTCGCGCAAACCGTTTGCCGGAATTTCTCGAACGTCGGCGGTGAAGCTTATTTTGTACTTGGCTGACTTGGTGGGAGCCGGTGCTAACGTGAGCTGCCACAGGCGCGAAACTGAAATCACGGAGTGGCTGCCGCAGACCTTACATTCATCATGAGGACTATTACTTATCAGGTCGCAGTTTACGCAATAGACTGCGTTCTTTAAGGCAACGGCGTTTAGAGTAGTTCGAGTATTGGCGACCCTGGGCTCTCCTTCAGAAAAGCGCTCTCCATGGAAATGCAGCGGTCTTGCGAGTAGCCATCCAGCACATAAAACGCCACCGAGAACCAAGCCCCACGGAGCCATTCCCACACAGATTACGATCAGGAAGACCAAACCAAGAAGGCGCAGCATAACAACACCTCTAAGCAATTCACAGGCAAGCCATCTTGCTGATGAAAGTTGTGGCGCAGGAAGCCGAGATGAAGGGCGCCACCTAATTCTACTCGCGAAGTGATCTCGAATTACCAGAAATTCTGCCGGTCGAAGGGGTGCTGAAGGGAGTTCGATGACTGTTTTCCTATGTGCCCACAATTTGTCTTGCTCGTACGAGGCGAGGTTCGGTTTAACCCTTGAGGGCGATGCCACTGCCGTCGACGGCGAGCTCGCCTGTGCCTCGTTCCATGTGTGCGGGCAAAGGCATGATGGTTAACGGTTCTTGTTCGGCGTGCAGGAGGGAGTTGAAGATACAGATTAAGGCGAAGAGATAAGCAGCCTGAATTCCACGGCAGTAATCTACTCCAACTTCTCACTGCGTTCCAATGTTCGGCACTCGGGCGAAGTTGCGGAAATCAGAAGTTCCGTGGAAACTGTACGCGTGTTTTACTGTCGCAGCTGTGTCGTTGTCGCCTTTCATCTGCTGCTCACCTGCTTAGCAGTCGCTGCCACTTCTTTGGTTACTGGAAATGGATTTGGATTTGGAGTGGTGTCGGCGGAAACGGGCACTCTGACCAAGTTTTATGCCCATCCCTATAGCTTTGCGAAACCAGACCCGGCAGATGAGTTGAGCGAGGGAATCGAAACCCCTAACTTCATCAAGAAGATTCAGTGGACCGGAAATCGAGACACGTCGGTGAACTATGTAGAGGATTCGCATGTTATCCGCGCGGGCAGCAACACGGGGGAAGGCTACTTCTTCATGCCTTTCGCATTGCGCCTGTCGGCACTTGTCGTGATCTGGAAACCCTTTTCTGGTGCGGATTCACGAGCCAATTGGAGCCCAGAGTGGAATCATCTCATCAAGTCGCACAAGAACATACGAGTTGCTGGCAGGGATCTGCGACTTCTGAAATTTGAGGGACTTCAAGAATCGTTACTCCTGATTCCGTTGCAGAAAACGACTGCAAGGTTCGAGCAGGATCTTTCTTCGAGTAATGCGTGGGTAATGGTTTCGTTGGAGGATGATGCTGATCTGAAGAGCGCCGCGGAAGAAGTGAATCGCTGGCGTGGAAAAGCTACGCCGGAAGAACTGGTGAGGAGAGAGATAGACGAAGTTGAGCGCTGGCGTTTGAAGCCGGCAGTTCATTTCAGCAGCGAAAAGGAACGTCATCTCTGGCGTCAGAGCGAGATTCTGCTGCGCGTGGCGCAAAGCCGTGAGCCGAACCGTCCCGAACGCTACAACAACGGACTGATTGTTGCCTGTCTGCCGGATGGATCGTGGTCGATGCCATGGGTCCGCGATATGGCTTACGCCACCGATGCGCTCATACGCATGGGGCATCAGGCGGAAGCTCGGGCCGCGATACTCGCCTACTTCAATGCACGTCCGACGGGCAAGATGAAGCAGCAGACAGGCGGAGTGGACTATCAAGTCTCCGTCGTTCGCTATTTCGGCGATGGATCCGAGGAGCCGTTTTTCACCAATGAGGGGAGCACTAACATCGAATTCGATAACTGGGGCGAAGTGCTGTGGGTTCTCGGAGAGTATCTCGAGCAATTTCACGATTCCGCTCTGTTGCGAACGGATACGTATCGGGGCTCCTTGTACCAGAGCGCCAAGGATTACGTTGTGAAGCCGCTGCTTGCGAACACGGAAAAGTATGGTGAAGGGCGGATTGTTGCGGCCGACACCTCGATTTGGGAGGAGCGGCAGAAAGACAAAAAGCATTTTGCGTTCTCGACGGCTATGGCAATCGTGGGTCTAGAAAACTTTGCCAAGGCGGCAAAGCTGGCAGGCGACGACGAGACGAAAGTGGATGTCCTCAAGAAGGCTGAACAGCTCCAGGAAGGATTCAACGCCGCATTCATCAGAGACGGCACACTACACGGAACGCTTGAGCCCGGAGTGAAGAACGACATCGATGGCGCACTCATGGCTGTCATTAATTATGGGGTGGTCACGGATCCAAAGATTGTGCGTTCCACGGTAGACCGTATGGAACTTCTGAAGGTTGGATCAGGTGGTTACCGTCGAGTGCGCGGTACCTATACCGATCCGGCGATTTACGAGTACTGGTACGAGCAGGAAGAGTTCTTGTTCGTGGATTTCAGTCTCGCCGAAGTTTACCGGAGAATGGGAAGGAACGAACAGGCCGCGAATATGCTCGAAACCATCGTGAACAAAGCGGCGGCCGATCACAACATCATTCCGGAAATGTACGTCGCGGTGGATTGCAAGCTTTTCCACGGAAACGTAGGTGATCCGACGGGGGCTACCCCTATGGTCGGATATGGTGCGGGGGCGTACATACTCGATCTCCTGCAACGAGCTGAGTTGGAACACGACCTAGAGCGGAAATCCCACGCCAACTGATTAACCTGCCTGTACAAAAGTAGTACGCAACATCACCGCTAGCGCATAGCAGATTTATTACTCTGTCGTTCTCTACAATGAGCAACTTTGGCCACAGTGGTCCGCCAAATTAGGAGACCCACATGTCTTTGCGGTTTCGCGCATTCCTATCATTTTGTCTGTTGTTGTCTTTTTGTTGCGGGTTCTGCCAGGGGCAACTCAAGTCCGCCAATAACGATGTCGAAAAGCGCGTCGAAGATCTGCTCGGCAAGATGACGCTGGAAGAGAAGCTGACCATTATTGGTGGAGTCAATGATTTCTATACGCGTCCGATTCCGCGGCTCGGAATTCCTTCGCTCCGAATGTCGGATGGCCCGATGGGAGTCCACGATTACGGCCTGACGACTGCGTATCCCGCAGGCATTGCTGTGGCATCGACCTGGAACACCGAGTTAGCCAATCGTTTCGGGATCGCAATGGGCAAGGATGCGCGTGCGCGTGGAGTGAACTTCATTCTTGGACCCGGCATGAATATCTACCGCGCTCCGATGTGCGGGCGCAATTTCGAGTATTTCGGAGAAGACCCTTTTCTCGCGGCACGAATGGCCGTCGCGGAAATTAAGGGGATGCAGTCGCAGCAGGTGTATGCGACGGCAAAACACTTTGCCGGCAACAACCAGGAATTCGACCGCAACAATATTGGTTCCGACATCGACGAGCGAACCCTGCGCGAGATCTATTTGCCGGCCTTTGAAGCTTCGGTGCGAGAAGCGAAAGTTGGAGCGGTGATGGATTCGTACAATCCACTCAATGGCGAGCACGCTACGCAGAACAAGCACCTGAATATCGAAATACTCAAGGAGGACTGGGGGTTCGACGGCATTCTCATGTCGGACTGGGAGGCCACTCATGATGGCGTGGCCGCCGCGAATGGTGAACTGGATCTGGAAATGCCGTCGGCTGCATACATGAGCGCTGCAACTCTCACTTCGGCGATAAAGAACAACCAGGTGACTGTGGCAACGATCGACGATAAGGTACGGCGAATTCTGCGCAAAGCGATGGAGTTTGGTTTCTTCGACCGCCCGCAAGCCGATCCAACAATTC
>DASTGW010000537.1:0-12047 GCA_035718705.1 Terriglobales bacterium
TTGGGTTATGAGTGTAGCCAAGGTCGGAAATACAAGGACTTACAAGGGACGGATGGCAACCAAGAGCCTTGTAAGAGCTTCAAGGGAACAGTTAATGTTCCCCAGTTGTTCCCTCGTTTCGAAAAGATTGTCTGACACTCCATGCACGGTGCAATCCTTCTGGAATGCTGAAGTTTCTCATCGCGCTAGTCGCGTGCATGGATATTGCAGGCCCTTGCCCCGCCGCCGCTTCAGATAAGCCCCAGAAGTTCATTTGGACAAGAACAAATATCTCGTCGGAGAACCCGTCTTTGTCGTATGGGAATACAAGAACATTGGTTCTCCCGATGTGCCCTTCGAGAGATTTGACCCATATTGTCCAGAACCGGGTATTCGTGCGCCGTTCGAATTTGCGAAACTGTTTTTCCCTGTCCACACGACAATGTGATCTCCGACTGCGAATCCGTAATATCCGCGCTAAAACCCGGAGAGACGCACGAGACAAGATTCCTACTGAACCGTCGTTTTGATCTAATGCAAGCCCGAAATCTATGAGATTGTCATTCTGGTAATCGGGAATTCCGTGCATCCATGGCCTAGAACTGTCGATGGTACAACGATTTTGACCGTGGTTCTTCAGCCAGCGACTGAAACAGATTTGAGACCCGCATATCAACCGTACTGCGATGTGCTCAACTCCGACGCGTACTCGCAAAAACGCGAAGCTTTGCGGGCTCTTGCCGAATCCGGCGCAAAGGCTCGCAGAGACGGAGCTACTGCGTTTTTCAAATGATCCGCAGAGCGGGTTCGATTCTCAAGACTTGGCGGATAGAGAGTTGTGTCGTCAATCTAAGCAACTCATTCGTGCGTCAGAGCAGTTGTGCTGTCGGGGAGATGAGCTCCGCGCTACATTCATTGCTAATCGCAACGACTTGCGCAATTCAACGATGCGTACAAAATCCAAATAGACAAGCTGGCTTCTTCTTGCTGGCTTTGGCATTCGCCACCCGCTCCCGCCTATCTTTCTGGGTTGCTCAAGGTCGGGAGCGGCGTTGCTGCTGATTTGTTGTGAGCGAGATCATCTTTCCATCATTCAAAGGCCGCCTTGCTGCAAACCTTTCCTGGCGGATCCAGCGCTTCTGCAGTCCAATCATGCGGGCAGGTCGTTCATTGCGGATGCGATGGGATCTGTAATACGCAACTTCGTCCGCTGTGTGTTCCTAGACTACGGAAAGGGCTGCGGATAGGAAATTTTGTCGGGTCGCTCCACTGTTCAAAATTGCTCAGACCGCTTTTGAAATGCGGCGTACCGTGTGGAGGCAGCGGAAAGGTGGAGACGACCTAAGGTCTGGACTTGGTTCACATGAGATTAGGGCGAACAATTCGGGTCATGGCCGCCTTGGCAACACTGATCGGCGCTTCGCACCTGATTGCGGTAGATTCGGGAACGCCGCCATCTACGACGGAAATCTCGCCTCTTTCCGTAGACCAGGTTGTGGACAGCCTGGTGCGCAGGAATCTAGAGCGCGCCCAGGCCCTGCTACATTCAAAGGCGACGCGTGTGTACCGCGTCGTTTACAAAGGATTCCCCTCCGACCGGTTTGCCGAGATGACCGTCCAGGCCACCTACGACAGGCCCTCTTCCAAGGAGTTCACAATAGTTTCCCAGAGCGGATCGAACCTGATCGTCAAGCGTGTCTTCAAGAAGCTTCTGGAAAGCGAGAAAGAGGCCGCACAATCCGCCATGAGCGTAAAGACGCAACTGAATCGCGACAACTACAATTTTGCATTGATCGGCTACGAACCTTCCGGCGGCGGTGGGCAATATGTGTTGCGGGTGGACCCGAAGGTGCGCAGCAAGTACGTCTATCGCGGGCAGGTGTGGGTAGACGGCACCGATTTCGCAGTCACTCGAATCGAAGCCGAGCCGGCTGAGAACCCGTCGTTCTGGACGAAGAAGAGCCAGATCCGTCAGGAATACGGGAAAGTGGAGGGTTTCTGGCTTCCACTTAAGAACGAGTCGGTCAGCTATATTCGGCTGGGAGGACGCGCCACTCTGACTATCGAATACGAGAACTACAGCCTAACTAGCGCCCAACAACCCAGCGCCGCCGCACAAAATGCGCAGGCCACGATTCCATAGAACCTTCTCCCAACCCAAGTCTCTAGTCCGCGGGTGACTCAACCGGGCTCTCCAATCGCTGGCAAAACAAAGCTTCCGCTACTTTGAACCGTGCCGGTTCATTCTTCACCCGACGTGCCTCACTCCGAGTAGCCTTCGTCGGTACCATCATCGTCATCTTCTTCTCGACTGTTGCCTTCGTCTTCATCTTCGTCGTCCTCATCGGGCTCTTGTCGCAGAAGGGCGGAGACTGCTATCCAGCGGGAAGGGTTAGCGGGATCAGGGCATTCTGAACGCCTTTTGCTCATACCCTCATGGTACTCCGCGCTGTCTTCTGAGCCTGGAATGACAACTTACCTGCACGTAAGGCTGGGAAGCCACGGCGCCGTGTGGTTTGGGGCGAGCCTCCGACAGTTCAACAATGAATGCCGTCGCAGGCATGCCGTATTCGAAGGTTGTGCAATGTTGACCAGTCTTGTTGGGAACATGTGGTTGATGATTCCTGTGTGGTCTCCTTGAGGGAGACGACTGGCTGAATGTGGGACGCGACAGGAGATACAAGAGGAAGGTGTTCATCATGGTTACGAATCTCAGCAGTTGCCCGCCCGGAGAGGGTATTGAAGCATTGAATCGACTGCCCGGCTTAGCCGAACCTCTCTTGGATATCGATTTGGAACAAGAACTACAGGAATTGCGGAAAGAAGACTCCTGGCAGCGGGAAACGGGAAGGAGTTCCAAAACCCTTGCGAAGTACCCGGACTTCCGAATTGTTTTAATTCTGATGAAGAGCGGCACTCGCATGCGACAGCATAGGGCCGAGGGCAGAATCTCCATTCAGCAATTGACGGGGCGGCTCCGAATACATTTAGCCGATCGAAAACTGGATGTATCGGCGGGGCATTTGCTGGTACTCGACTGCGGAGTATTACATGATCTGGAAGCGATCGAGGAGAGCGCCTTATTGCTCTCCATCTCCTGGCGAAGAGGTACGAGTCACGCCTCAGAATCGTTTTCATTAACTCAGCGACAGTTAGACGAAGAAGCCGTGTCACGGATGGATGACGAAGGCGGCGCTCCTGGCGGGCCCTAACCTAGATAGCCACCAATATAGTTTCCGTGCCTGGTTCTCATCTCAATCACAACATGGATAGAAGGAGCTGCAATCATGGCAACGAAATTTACTCCACTGCAGGACCGCATCCTGGTACGTCGAGTCGAAGAGGCGGGAACTACGCGGGGAGGTCTAATCATCCCCGATTCAGCCAAAGATAAACCCCAGGAGGGCACTGTCATCTCCGCGGGGAAGGGCAAGACCAACGAGGAAGGCAAATTGTTCCCACTCGCTGTAAAGGAAGGCGACAACATTCTGTTCGGCAAGTACTCCGGAACCGAAATCAAACTCGATGGAGAGGATTTCCTCATCATGAAAGAGGAAGAAGTTCTGGGCATCGTTACGGGTACGGCGAAGAAAGAAAGCGCCATTCCTCGCGAGACGGTCGGTGCTCGGAGATAGGATTACTGTCTCCTAGTCTCCTGCGATCGTGCAGTCTCGATCGCGTAGTCGCGAGAGCCGCTGACCGCCACCGTCCAAGGTGTGGAGGGCTCAAGTAAACATTGACGACATTTAAGGAGAAAGAATCATGGCAAAACAAATCGTACACGGAGAAGAGTCGCGACAGGCGATCTTGCGGGGCGTGAACCTGCTGGCAGACGCTGTGAAAGTGACTCTCGGCCCCAGAGGTCGCAACGTAGTCATAGATAAGAAGTTCGGATCCCCCACTATCACCAAGGATGGAGTCACGGTTGCGAAGGAGATCGAACTTCAGGACAGCCTTGAGAACATAGGCGCTCAGATGGTCCGCGAAGTCGCCAGCAAAACCTCTGACGTTGCCGGTGACGGTACCACAACTGCGACTGTTCTGGCTCAGGCGATCTACCGTGAAGGCGTCCGGACCGTCGCAGCCGGCGCCAATCCCATGGCAATGAAGCGAGGGATTGAGAAAGCTGTCGAGGCGATTTGCGGCAACATCGATCCAACGACCGGCGAACGCAAGAACGGCGAATTGGATAAGTTTTCGAAGCCAGTTAACGGCGACATGATCGCACAGGTGGGCAGTATCTCCGCCAACAACGACGAAACCATTGGCCACATCATTGCAGACGCCATGAAGAAGGTTGGCAAGGATGGCGTCATTACCGTAGAAGAGTCGAAGACGCTGGAAACTCAGCTGGAAGTTGTCGAAGGTATGCAGTTCGACCGCGGCTATCTCTCGCCCTATTTTGTCACCGATCCAGAGCGTATGGAGGTTGCATTCGAGAACGCCTACGTTCTGATCAACGAAAAGAAGATCAGTTCGATGAAGGACATCCTCCCTTTGCTTGAGCAGATCTCCAAGAGTGGCAAGCCGCTGGTGATCATTGCCGAAGACATAGAAGGAGAAGCACTGGCGACTCTAGTCGTCAACAAATTGCGTGGCACGTTGCAGGTGGCTGCGGTTAAGGCTCCTGGCTTCGGTGACCGGCGCAAGGCCATGTTGCAGGACATCGCAACCCTCACCGGAGGGAAAGCCATTACAGAGGATCTAGGCATCAAGCTGGAAAACGTGAAGATTGAGGACTTGGGACAAGCAAAAAAGATCACCATCGACAAGGACAACACCACAATCATCGAAGGTAAAGGCAAGAAGGGCGAGGTCGAAGGCCGCGTGAAGGAAATTCGCAGCCAGATTGAAAAGACGACGAGTGACTACGATCGCGAGAAACTGCAAGAGCGATTAGCGAAACTCGTGGGCGGCGTGGCCGTAATTAAAGTGGGCGCCGCGACCGAGACCGAAATGAAAGAGCGTAAAGCTCGCGTGGAAGACGCCATGCACGCGACTCGTGCCGCGGTGGAGGAAGGTATTGTCCCCGGAGGCGGAGTCGCTTTGGCGCGGTGTGCAACGGCTCTCAACAAGCTGAAAGTGGAGGGCGACGAGCAGATCGGCGTCAACATTGTGAAGCGCGCCCTGCAGGAACCGATCCGACAGATTGCCGAAAATGCGGGAGAAGAAGGCGCCATCGTGCTTGGCAAAGTGCTCGAATCGAAGGACCAGAACTTTGGGTACAACGCTTTGACAGCAGAGTATGAAGACTTGGTCAAAGCTGGAGTACTTGATCCCACTAAGGTCGTGCGTACAGCTCTCACCAACGCCGGATCCATCGCGGCGCTCATGCTGACCACGGAGGCTCTAGTCGCCGACATTAAGGAAGAAGCAACGGGCGCTCCGTCCGGTGGGCGTGGCGGCATGGGAGAGGGGTACTAAGACGTGGCCCGGAGCGAATCTTCGGTCGGAGTCTTAGCGTCGGCATCATGGTTTGGATATCTCATGACTTGAGGGTGACACCGTTCTATTGCCCGGAGTTCGGAGCATGCTCTGCGCTCTCCTTGTCTTCTTCGGGATTGTGCCAGCCACCCACGTCCTGAGCCAAACGGTCGGCCTCAGAAGGTCCCCACGAGCCTGGCTCGTACGAGTACAGGGCCGTTGCATTCGTGAGAATGGGGTCGACAATCGCCCACGCAGCTTCCACCGCATCCTCGCGAACGAACAGCATTCCATCTCCGCGCATCGCATCACCCAAAAGACGCTCATACGCGTCAACTTCGTCCGCCGTCTGTTCCTCGACCGCCGAAAGATTAACGGGTTTGGAAACGAGTTCTTCGCCAGGAAGTTTCACTTGGGCAGTGAGATTCAGCGAAATGTCACCGGGACCAAGCCGGAAGCGAAAATGGTTGTTTGACTCGGCTCCCCAAATGTCCAGCGGCGGTTTCCTGAGTTTGACCAGTACTTCGGTAGTTGTGACGGGCAGGCATTTTCCTGCGCGAATGAGGAAAGGGACACCTGACCAGCGCCATGAATGAACTTCCAAGCGCACCGCGGCAAAGGTCTCCACCTGGGATTCAGGTGCGACTCCTTTTTCCTTTTTGTAGCCATTGAACTGTCCTCGAACCAGGTGCTTTGGATCCAGCGGAGAAATGCTGCGGAATACTTTGACTTGTTCATCGCGGATGGCGTCGCAGTGGAGCCCGGTGGGCACCTCCATGGCCAGAAAAGCTACGACCTGAAGCATGTGGTTTTCTACCACGTCGCGGATCGCGCCAGTCTCGTCGTAAAACTTGCCACGACCCTCAATGCCAAACTTTTCCGCCATCGTGATTTGGACACTCTCGATGTAGTTGCGGTTCCAGATCGGCTCCAGAAAACTATTGGCGAAGCGAAAAACCAGCAGATTGAGGACCGCCTCTTTACCAAGGTAGTGGTCGATCCGAAAAATTCTTGTTTCTGGAAGCACCGCCCGAAGAGCAGCATTCAACTGCTGCGCGGAAGCAAGATCGTGTCCGAAGGGTTTCTCCACGATGACCCGCGCATTTTTGATGCAGTTCGACTTGGCGAGAGACTCGACGACGCCTGCAAAGAGATTTGGCGGAATCGCCAGATAGTGCGCAGGGCGACTGGACGAGCCAAGGGTGCTCTTTAACAGGTCGAAGGTCGCATGTTTCTCGTAATCACCTCCGACATAGCGAAGCGAATTCAGCAGCTTGGCCAACGCTTGTTGATCGATATCGCCACCCTGCTGCTGGATGCTGTCGCGGACGCGCTCCTTAAGGTGCTCGGGGGTCCGGCCAGCCCTGGCCACGCCAATTACGGGTACAGTCAGGTGGCCGTGTCGAACCATGTGATAAAGAGCAGGGAAGATCTTCTTGTGCGCCAAGTCTCCCATTGCTCCGAACAGAACCAGAGCATCGGCTGGCGCTGTATTTTCTTCCCGCTTTCCGGTGGCACATCCTTGTCTGAGATCCGGCATGAATTTCTCCTAGCGATGTTTTATGGCAAGGCGTTGCTGTGGCTCATGCTGCAGAATCCAGATTCCTGATGTCAGCATAGGCCGGGTGGAACGATTTTCGTGTTTTGGAATTGCGCAGCTCGCCCAGTAAGAAATTGATTTCTCCGCCGAGCAAAACGGCAAAGCCGGAGAAATAGAACCACACATACAGGCCGATGGCAGCACCTAGTGGCCCATAGGTTTGGTCAAGAGATTCGAAGTGCCGGAAGTAAATCCCCAGCAGGTATGACACCCCAACCCAGGCCGCTACCGCAACAATTGCTCCCGGCAAACTGTCGCGGAAACGCTGCTTCAGATTAGGTCCGAAATGGAATATCAGCTCCACCGCGAGCACAGCAAATGCGGCGGCGATACCCCATCGGAGAGTACGCCCGGCGGCAAGTACGAATGGACTCAGGTTAAATTTAGCGGTAAACCAAGTTCCAAGGTAAGTCCCCCCAAACATCAATCCGACAGCGACGACCAGCAGAGATCCAGCAACCAACGTCAGTCCCAGCGCCAGTGGTCGTGTCTTCCACACCGGGCGGGTTTCACGGACACGATAGACGAGATCAAGTCCGTCGATGATCGCAGCAAATCCGCTGGACGCTGTCCATAATGTGAAGACCAACCCGAGCGTCAGAAAATGCCTGTGCTCATGACCAACGTCAGACACGATGCTGCGCACCAAACTCATCCCATCTCCCGGAACCAGCCTGGCCATCAGGCTTAGTAGGCCCTCAAAAAGATGGGGAATGGGTACATACCCGAGCAGCGATGCCATCGAAACCAGGAGCGGGAATAGCGAGAGCACGAAGTAGTACGACAGTCCGGCGGCGAATACAAAGAGGTGTTCGTCATAGACGTCGTTGTAGATAGTTACTAACGATCGTTTTACCGTCAACCATGCTGCCTTATTGGCGATAGCGAGCACCGATTACCTCGGAATTTCCGATTCCTGCCGCTTTCGCAATTTAGTGGTCAGTATTTGAGGCATGGACGGCCTACGCTGCGACCAACTGAGGCTGGAGGGGGACCGCATGTGAGACTTCTGGGGCAGTAGCGATTGTGGCAACAGCAAAACCCAGAGTTCGCGGCGGCTCCGAGGGAAATTTCTGTAACAGGCGGTCCATGCGACAAAGTTCCAGAAGAGTGGCCGCTTCGGATGAAATCGCTCGCAACTGAATGGCGCCATCGTGCTTGGCAATCTCTTGCATGCAGACCAATAATCCGTCCAACCCCGCACAATCCATCTCCGTCACGCGAGAAAGGTCCACAATTACCAGAGGGGGCTCGCCTGTAAGTTTCGTTTTCAACTCACGTATCAGCTTCTTTGCTTCGTTTGATCCAAGACATTTCGGCAGGGTCAAAATGATCACGAACGGAGCATCCGTGTCACCGTCCGTATCGACTGTGCGTGATCCTGCTGAAGGAATCGGGTCGGTGGCTTGATACGAGTCACGATCTCCCTTTTTTCTTCTCGAGTTTTGGTTGCTTGATGACTGCGTAGTGAAAGGTCCCGCGGATTGAGGTTGAGCAGCGGGGACAGAGATTATCGGACTTGAAACAATCGACAAACGTCCTCCTATTCTGTTTCTGTTGCCAGCATTGACACAACGCAAATTCCCAACTCAACCCCACTCGGCCGGCCAAAATCTATACAGGACTTTTCCGGGGACTCAGTTAACCGAGTCATGCCGCAGGGCGATTGCCTCACGCAACATTCCTTGCGTCATCTTGCATCAGCAGTCGAAAACGTGCTCCGGCTGACTCGGTCCTAATGGCGCTGATCAAGGCAAAATGGATCACGGATGAACAGTTCGGGCAGGCCGGAAAGGTATTACCCTTCAGGAGTCTGATGTCTCGAATCGGGTGGTCAGTGTGGAAAACTCGATAAAGCCCGCTTCTCGGGACCTCTTCATTGGTCTTGAAAGTGGCGTGGTTTCCCATACTCAGAAGCATATCGCTGCCACCCTCCAGCGTCTGATCAGTTTTGCTCAACGCCTCTCACTGGAGAAGAGAGTGGTCACTCTTGCACAGCATGATGGCCTTCCCAACGGCTAAGCTGAATTCGCGGTCAACCAGCGACGTCACAGGCGGAACGCGGAGCATGAACAAACCACACCTTAAGATCACGCAAAACGACAAATCGGGACTGCATGGCAGGTGCTCTAGTTGCGACACGGACTTTGGTTCCGGCGGGCCTGGGCTGGCAAGAAATCCGGGAGCAGCAATGAAAACCATGCAACGGCAGTTTGACAAACATGTTCACCAAGTACATGTGGCCGAGGAACCAGTTGACGTCCTGCAGGGAGCGCAAAACAAGGACACAGCGGACTAATTGCTTCACTCCTCGAACGTCAGAGGCAGAGTTCCTCCAATCACAGAAAGTTGGATCTCACCCTAATCCGGATGGGCTGCATTATGGCGTACATGATCCCCTATTACCAGTCCGGCCTCTTAATTAAGTTTCGCTGCACCGATTGCGACTGGACGTACTGCGTCCACAGTCCCAGCTCGGCCAGGGTCTCGCGCGAAGAAGAGGAAACAGCGAAGGAACACTACGGGGCTCACCGCTGCTCCGAGTTCTCAGGCAAAACAACGAAGAGGTAGCTGAGCAGATTTTCTGGAACGAGACGAGAACATTGGTTCCAGATGACTCCAGTTTAGCTTTTGGTCTTGGCTTTTGACTTGTGTGTGCGAGCTTCCTTACTGCCGGGTCGGCCCACGTGCTTCGGAATTCCCGTGATAAGGCCTTGATAATCCGTGAGGCGGTCGCCCATGAGGACCAAGCCCTTGGAAGTGATTTCGTATTCGCGGATGTCCTTACTATGCTTGCCACCGCGCATCTTGATAACGACCATAATCTTGCGAAGCTGGCCATCGATACATACGTATCGAAGCCGGATAATGTCATCGGTGAGAAAGGAAATCGAGTAGGTACTGAATGGGAATTCCGTGAACGACTCGTTCACCTCAACCGTGCTTAGAATGGTCACGCCGATTCCCGTCAGTGCGGTGATCATCCGGTAGAGCGACTCGCGAAAGTCCGCGCGGAAGCCGGGGGCTAGCGCCATCTCAAAGCCCGCTAGCGAATCAATCACCAGGCGCTTAGCGCCAATCTTGCGAACTGCGGCGAGAATCTCGTGCATGGTTTCATCCACCGAGAGATCCAGTGGCCGCAAGTAGAGGATTTCGAGTTTCTTCTCGCGTCGCGGCGTTTTCAGATCCAGGCCAAAGCTGCTGGCGCGCTCCGCATATTCTTGCGGTCGTTCTTCAAACACCACCACAACTCCCGGATCGCCCTGACGTATGCCCTCCGCAATAAATTGCGTTGCCAGAACTGATTTTCCCGTTCCTGAAGCTCCGGCCACCAGGATGCTATCTCCCTCGGGAATGCCCCCGCCGAGCATCTTGTCCAATTCCGGAATACCGATGGAAAGGCGGCGTGTGCTGGGAATCTTTCTTGTTTGCCCGGCCAGCCCGAGAGTACGCGAGAAGGCTTGCAGGCCAGCATTGGTAATACGGAAGGTGTGCAGTCCGGGCACGGACGCCTGCCCGCGTAGTTTCATGATCTGGAGTTTCCGCACAATCGAGCTTCGCTCCGACGTCTGATATAGCCAAAAGAGGCCATCGGAGACCGTGAACACGGGATTGTCTCGGATTTCACCTTCGACATATTCTCCGACCAGAAAAGTTGTGGCTTGCCAACTGGTCAGGAGCAGCGCTAACCGCTGAATGAAAGCCTGCAGCTCCACTTCGGTTGTACCGCCGAGGGCTTTCCGCACCACGGTGCGAAAAGAGTCCACGACCACGATCCCTGGGTTTGCCTTCTCAACCTGTTTCGCAATCTCCTCCAGCACCGCGTCTAAGTCCTTCTCCAACACGACCTGGCTCAGGTTGATAAAGTGAACAGCAGTGCTTAACTTCGCCTGGTCGAAGAATGTGTATTGTTGCTGGTATCGCAGCATTTTGAGAGCGGGTTCGCCGAGGATGGTGAAGTAGAGCGCGGGACGTTCCGGAGTGGCGTTGGCGAACACGATTTGGTGCGCCAGTGTCGTCTTGCCGCTCCCTGGTGCCCCCGCGATGATATTGAAGGAAAACTCCGGGAGGCCGCCGCCCAGGATTTCATCCAGGCCCGGTACCCCGGTCGGCAGTTTTTGTATGATTACTCTATCGTGTGCGCTCACGCTTTCCTCTCTTCTCGGAAACACGGCCGTCGAAGGCGGCCTCCGGCCATACATCCTGAACCAATCGGATCGTTAAACCCTCGCCAATGAAAGTCAGGAGCAGCCCGACCAACTGGGCAATGAGAATGGCCCCTCCTTCCCTGGCATGTTCCTTGTCAGTCTGCGACACAAGCTCATCGAGACCCCTTAGCGAGCCATCCGCTGCTACTTGTACTGCGCTCAGACTGGGAACTTCTGCCCTGGCCAGCGTCAGAGCACGGGAAAGGAGCGAGCGAAAACCGGCAACTCCCGCGAGTGTAATCAGAGGGCCGCGCAGCTTCGCACAAACACGAGAAGCGGCAGACTCCGACGGCGCGGAGTTCTCGTCCCCAACGGCTTCGTATGCAAGAAGGCGCTGGGCCAAATTTCGTGATTCCTGAAGACTCACGATTTCTTTTTCCATGCAGGATAAATTCTAGACTCAGTTTTCTATACTCAGTTCGGCTTGGGGCTTTTGATTGCAGCCACGACCGCCAAGACCGTCGCCGAGTTTAGGACGTTTCCAGAAATAGTCTTCAGTGCTTCTGTGACGGGGGGATATTGCTCCGCCAGCTCCTCCAGACGCGCACTGACGCCGTGGAGATCATCCACTTCGTGGAGGATCGATTCAAAGCCCACAGGTACGCCGCTATTCGGGAGGAACCTAAAGTCTGGAAGAATCTCAGATGTTACCAGCTGCAAGGTAATCGCTTCGCCGACAACTCGGGCAAGCAACCCGAGCAACTGGGTAATGAGAATTATCCCTGCGTCGCGCGCTTCATCCGCATCGATTTGCGGCCGAAGCGCGTCTAGGCCGTGCAAGGAGCCATCCGCTGCCACCTGTACCGCGCTGAGACTCGGAGCGTCCGCCTTGGCCA
>DASTGW010000538.1:0-2247 GCA_035718705.1 Terriglobales bacterium
GAGGGCTTGCGACATGCTCTGCCATCCGGCGTCGAGGATGGCTTCCAATAAGCCCTCCTTGCTGCCGAAGTGCTTCATCATCTGCGACTCGCTGGTGCCTGCCAGGCGAGCGATCGCCATGGTGCTGGTGGCTTCGTATCCCTGTGACGCGAACAGACGCTTGGCCGCCGCAAGAATACGATCATGAGAAGAGAGGACGGGAGTTAGGATTTCGGGTGTTGCCATTTCGCTCATAAAATTACGACCCGGGCGGATTCTACAACGATTTTCGTCTCCTCCGATGTGTCAACGGTGTCCCATATCACTCGCCAGTACCGTTCTGGTAGGCTTCCAGCATGCCCGCGGAACGCAGCGAACCGACCTATCTCTATTCTGACGACCAAGTTGCAGCCAAAAGTGCGTTGGCGCGTACCTTTTTGGAGACGCGGTTGCGCCTGAACACCATCGTCAATGACGCTGACAATTACCTGGTCAAGCGCTTCTACAATATCGACCACAATACCTATCTTGAAGGGGCCATTCCCGCCAAATACAAGGAACTAATGGGCCTGGTGGTCTCGGCCGGGCTGCGCTGCGACGACTGCATCAACTACCACATCATCCAGTCGTTCCGGCTGGGGGCAACGCGCGAGGAGCAGGAAGAATCTCTGAACGTCGCGCTCGTGGTCGGCGGAAGCATTGTGATTCCGCATCTTCGCCGTGCCTACGCCATGCTCGCGGAGCTTTATTCCTGATCGAATGCTGAAAGAAAAGACCTTTAGCTCCGGATCCGTCGATATCAACTACGCAGAGGGTCCGAACAACGGTCCGCCTCTGCTGCTGCTGCACGGCATCACGCAACGATGGCAAGCGTTCCTCCAGATACTGCCGGCGCTCACGCAAAATCATCACGTATTTGCGCCCGACTTTCGTGGGCACGGCCGCTCCGGTCGGGTGAAGAGTGCTTATCGTGGAGAAGACTTCGGCAACGACACGCTGGCGTTCATCGACAAGGTAATCGGCGAGCCGACGATCGTCTTCGGACACTCGCTCGGCGGCATGGTGTCTCTGCATTTGTCGGCGACTTATCCGGACCGCATTCGCGCGCAGGTGCTCGGCGACAACATGATTTTTGGCAGCGACCTGAATGGCACTGTGTTTCCGAGCATGTTCGCGCAGGTTCGGGAGCTTCTGCGCGACGGGGCTTCGTACGAGTGCCTTCGTCGCAAACTTCCCGATGTAATCCTGGAATCGCCGGTCTTCGGGAAGATGCCGTTCAAATCACTTCCTGGATGCGACGATCCGTATCTTTCAGCGTGGGCGCGCTCGCTGTCCATGCTCGACCCGGAAGTGCTCGACATGACGCTCGACGGGCGTGCCTTCGAAGGCTGGGATCCGGCAACGCTGGTGAAGGGAATTCGTTGTCCCACGCTGCTGATGCAGGCCGATCCAAAAATGGGAGGCGTGATGTCCGACGATGACATCGCGCGAGTTCGGGAAGCCTGCCCCGGCGTTCAGGTCACTCGGCTCACCGGCATCGGCCATTCACTGCACATGTACGACGCCGCGCCGGTGGTAAGGCCGCTGACGAACTTCCTGGTCGCTATCGAATAGGCGTTGCAGTACACCTCGCCTCAACGTTCTAACCAGCCTAGAACGACACGCGCGCGCTCACCTGCATTTCTCTTCCTGGTGTCATCGCCATGGTGATGGTGCCAAACTGCGGCGTGTTCACGAAGCGATTGGGCGTGCCGAGGTTGGTGTGGTTCAGGGCGTTGAAAGCTTCAGCGCGAACTTGCAGGTTCGCGCGCTCGGTCAGGTTGAAGATGCGTGATAGAGCGAGGTCGAGCGTCTGTAATCCCGGACCATAGAGCGAATTGCGTCCAACGTTCCCGAAGGTGAATGCCGCTGGAGTCGCGAACGCTTTCGGGTTGAACCACATTTCTGAAGTACGTGTTCCCGGACCGTAAATTGGCTGCCCAGTGTAGTTGGCGCGAATCGGATTCTCGCCCAGCACCGTTCCCGAGTTCGCGGTGTCGCCAAACACGGAAATGGTGAACGGCATTCCCGACTGGACCTGGTACACCGTCGCGAGATTCCAGTGATTGGTCAGCGCGCGCAGGAACCCATTCTCCTTGAGCCCTGGAATGTCATACACCGCGCTTAGCGCGAAGCGATGGCGAATGTCGCAACCGGGACCTTTCTCCGCCGCGAGGTTGTTGTTGTTCTGCGGGATCGCCGACTCATCCATCGGTGAGCGGAAGTCCG
>DASTGW010000539.1:0-7315 GCA_035718705.1 Terriglobales bacterium
TGGCTCCCGCCGGCTATGGGAACTCACCTTATTCTGCGCTGTCGGCTTTCGCCGGGAATGCGTTTCTAATCAGCCTGGAGCGGTTGGCCGAGCGCGGCTGGATCGGTGCAGAGCGGCTGTCGAAGTTGCCGCCGAACGTGGCTCCGGTCAATTTTGAGCAAGTGCAAGAGACGAAGGTCCCGTTGCTGCAGGAAGCGGCGCGGAATTTCATCGCAAAGGCGGATGCGGCGAACCGGGAACGCTTTGAGAAGTTCTGCTGGCTGAACGGATGGTGGCTGGAGGACTACGTACTATTCGCGGTGCTACGGAGCCACTACGGTGCGTCGTCATGGAATGAGTGGCCGCGAGAACTGGCGGAGCGTAGACCGGAAGCACTGACAAAGGTTCGCGAGAAGTTTGCCGACGAAATCAACGTCGAGCGTGCGTTGCAATTCTTCTTCTTTGAGCAGTGGCGGGCCTTGCATCAGGAGTGTCGCCGTCGGGGAATTCGCGTCGTCGGCGATGTGGCGATCTTCGTGAGCTATGACAGCGCAGACGTATGGGCGAATCCAGAGCTGTTTCGGCTGAACGAGGATTTGTCACCCGAGGTGGTCGCGGGTGTGCCTCCGGATTACTTCAGCAAGAACGGGCAGCGCTGGGGAAATCCGCTGTACCGGTGGGACGTGCTCGCCTCCCGCCGCTACGACTGGTGGGTGAAGCGCATGCGTTATGCGCTGCATACTTGCGACATCGTGCGTATCGATCACTTCCGCGGGTTCGAATCCTACTGGGAGATTCCGGCAGAAGAAGAGACGGCCGTGCGCGGTCGATGGGTGAAGGGTCCGGCTGATCACTTTTTCCAGGTGCTGCGAGAAGAACTGGGCGAATTGCCGGTGGTGGCGGAAGACCTTGGCTTGATCACGGATGACGTGGTCGCGTTGCGCGAGCGGTTGAGGATTCCGGGGATGAAGGTGATTCAGTTCGGATTTGGTGATCCAGGCGCGCACATGTACTTGCCTCACAAGTACGTGGAGAACACGGTCGTGTACACGGGGACTCATGACAACGACACTACGGTTGGCTGGTGCACGAACTGCAGTGAAGCGGAGCGAGAAGCAGCGAAGGCGTATTTTGGGGAGTCACCGGACGGCATTCACTGGGCGATGATCCGGGCGGCGGAGACGTCCATCGCGCGATACTGCATCATTCCGTTGCAGGACCTGCTAGGGCTCGACAGCGAGCACCGCATGAATATTCCGGCGCATCCGGAAGGGAATTGGACGTGGCGGTTTTCTTCGAGTGCGCTCCAGAAGGAGCTGGCGGAGAAGTTGGGCGCGATCACCTTTGTAAGCGATCGCGTTCCATCCCATACTTCACATGCTGGCGAGCAGAGCCACGGGGAAGCTGGCGAAAACTTCGCGGCATAGCAGGTGACCGTCGCGTGCGGTCACCTGCTCTCCGGTGAGTACGTTGCGGAACTCGCCGCGGCTCTCCCCGGGTAATTCAATCGCGGCGTCCTTCCAGGCGTCTTCTCCGATCGGCGGTTTTGGATTTCCCTGCACCAGCGTGCGAACGAATCGTGGCACGGCAACAATCACTCGTTGGCTTTCCGTGCTCCGAGCGAAGGCGATTGCATGTTCGCGATGCGGCGCCGAGGCGTACAGCGGAGAGTATTCACCCTGGCGGAAGACCGTCGGATTATCGCGGCGGAAGCGCATGGCCTGAACGGTGGTCCACATCTTGGCACGACTGTCCTTGTAGCTCTCCAGCATTTCGCGACAGAGTTCGGCGCAATTGCCGGAATGTTCGCGGCCGAGAAGCTCGCCGAGAGTGCGCTGGCGGGCGTCGTAGTCGACAGGACGGCGATTGTCGGGGTCGACCAGGCTGAAATCCAAGAATTCGGTTCCGCGATAGATATCGGGCACGCCAGGGCTGGTGATCTTCAACAGTACTTGCGACAGGCTGTTGATGGCGCCAAAGAATTTCAGCGGTTCCACGAAAGCCTCAAGCTGCTGCAGGAACAGGTTGGGCCGTTTGCTGGTGCCCGCCGTCAGAATTCGTTTGATGAATTGCATCAGCGTGTCCACGTACTCGGGGTTGTCATTGATCCAGCTGAGATTGACTTTGGCCTCGTGGACGGCCTTGGTCATGTATTGCTGGATGCGCGCGATATAGTCTTCGCGGTCGTCTTCTTTTAGCTCCAGCGGCAGCGTGCCGATGAGCGTCTGGTAGAGGAAGTACTCTTCGTTTGCATCAGGGACGACTCGTCCGTCGGACAACGTGCGCTTCTTCGACTTGTTGGCGCGACGCCAGCGGATCACCTGGGCGGTCCACTCTTTCGGCATTTCCGAAAGTACGTTCAGCCGGGCGCGGACATCTTCGCTACGCTTGCTGTCGTGAGTGGAAGTGCCAAGCATGGAGTAGGGCCAATGGTGGGCACGTTCGAGATTGCCGCGATGAAATTCATCGATGGGAATACCAAACTGCGCAGGTGATCCGCCGACCTCATTTGCGGAAATGAAACGATTGAAAACGTAGCACGCAGTATCTTCGAGGCCCTTGGCCATCACCGGGCCGGTGAGCTGCTGGAACTTCAACGCAAAGCGTAGCCGGTTGCGATACTGGTCGGCGTCGTTCGACCCATTGCTGGGTTCGAGCAGGAGCACGCTGCGCAGGAAGTCGTACGGTGCCGGGCTCTCATTCTGGTTGCGGCGCTTGGCTCGGGCAATGGCTTCTCCGATGTAGGCGCGATCGCGCGCGCTGACGGTACCGCGTGCGTCGATATAGGTGCGATATACCGGGAAATGCGCGATGGTTTCGCGGATAGCCTCTTTCAACAGTGCGCGAGTGATGTCGCGCGCCCGACGGTCGGTGCTGCTGAGCTGGTCGAGCATGTGCGTGAGCACGGTGACTTCGCTCGATAGAGAGCTGCGCATGATCAGCATCTTGCTCTCGTAGATCAGCTTATTGATGTCGAGCGTTCCGCCGATGAAGCGATAGTAGAAGTTCGTAAAAGCGCGTTGTGCGCGGATGTTAATGAAGACGTGATTCAGCGCATCCCCGAACTCGTAGCCGACCGTGCCATCGACCGGCCAGTCTTTGGGCAGCTGTTCGCCGTGCTCGAGGATCTTCTCCACCAGGACGTACATCGGCGTTTGCTGGCTGTAGCCGGGCTCGGCGGAGAACATGGAGACGACATCCTGCTCCAGTCCGTTGGCGGCAGTCGGTTGCGTCGGCTCAGGACCGCAGCAATGGGCGGCGGCATAGAGCATCTGGATGCGAGTGAAGTACTGAACCGGATTGAACAGGCCGTCGGGGTGATCCAGACGGATTCCGTCGACGGATCCGTCAGCCAGAAGTTTGCGAATCAACTTGTGCGTTTCGGCGAAGACGGCCGGGTTCTCCATTCGCAAACCGACGAGATCGTTTACGTCGAAGAAACGGCGGTAGTTGATTTCTTCCGCAGACACCCGCCAGTTCGCGAGCCGGTACGCTTGCGATTCCAGGATGCGGTGCAAGGCGTCGAAGCTGTGGGCATTCCCAGGTTCGCCGTTCGTGCGTTTGAGTGCTTCCGCTACCAGCTCTCGGAAGTTCTGCGAGCGCTCATAAAGTCGCGCGAGCTGTTGCTTGAGGAATGGAATCTCTTTCTGGCGATGCAAGATCGCAGGTCCATTTTCGCTTGCGTGCGATGCAACTTCTCGTAAGCCGCGTAAAAGCGCCTGTAGTTGCTGATACTCCAGTTCCCGCCAGTTGGGGTCGTCGCGGAAGGTGTGAAGGTCCTGTACCTGGTCGAAGACAAGCGGGTAGCTGGCAGGGTCGAGGGGAAAGCGTTTGTCGTAGTAAGCGACGAAGAACGATCCATTGTCGAATTCAAGCTGCAGGTGACCTTGTTCGAGCTCTTCTCCGTAGCTTGTGCCGAGAACCGGCAGCAGCACCTTGCCTCGCAGCTCCAGCTTCAACGGATTCCAATCGATGTCAAAGAAGTCGGCGTGCTCGGATGCTTGCCCGTTTTCAAGAACATCTTGCCACCAGGGATTGGTTCCGTGTCCGATACCCATGTGGTTGGGTACGACATCGAGGATGAGGCCCATGCCGAGCGCCTTCAACTCGCGAACGAAGCGCTCGAACTCTTCGGGAGTACCGATCTCGGGATTGATCTCATTGTGATCGGTGATGTCATAGCCATGCTGACTGCCGGCACGGGCACGCAGAATGGGGGAAGCGTAGCAATGAGAGATGCCCATCGCGTGAAGATACGGAAGCAGTTGCCGCGCGTCTTCAAAACGGAATCCGGCGTTGAACTGAAAACGATAAGTGCTAATGGGACGCTTGGCGTCCTTCTCCGAACAGAGGCCGTCGACACATTGTGCGAGGCCCTGACTCTCGATTACGGGCAGACCAATGGCTGTACGCATCATGTTGTTAGATGCGGGAAAGGAACTCTGCTGTGGCCTCTAAGTGCCTGTATCGGAGGCTTTTGCAGGAAAATCGGGAGTAGCTGAAATTGCGCCATTCTGCTGCAAGAATGATGCAACTGCTGATCCAGCCGATTTCAATTGGTCGGCGGGCAAAAGACGCTGGAGAGACTCAAAAAGTTGACGTTCTTCCTTATGAATGTGTTCGCTGAGACTGGCGGTAAATACCTGCAGATCCGTCACGGTGAAGTTGCGGGCGCGAGCTTTTTCCACATTGCGGCGGAGCAACGTGTGCTCGATGCGGAGTTCGTCGATGAGTGTCCAGAGTTCCTCAAATTGCGACGCCAGCGGGAAAAGATGTTTTTCTTCGGCGAGAAAGTGAAAGGCAATCTCCTCATCGAACTGCTTCACGATTTCCAGTTCCCAGGGATGAACGTCGGGGGTTTCGCCACTCTGCTCAAAGGCCTTGCCGATGCGGACGCACAAAGCCAGTGCATGCTGATGCTGATGCGAGAGCGGCACGAGGGCGGGATCGCGAAGCATATGGCTATTATGCCGTGGCGGACTTTACGAAAGCCACTGCGCCGTTGACAATAAGTAGTTTGGACATGGGCTTTGTCGCGAGTGACTGGGCTCTATAATCGCCATCAAAACGGAGATAAAGAATGCCTGCTACCGGTGAACTGATCCGCAACATGAACTACGTGGACGACATTAACACGACCCTGCGCCGCATCAGCGGATCGACCCCGCTGATGACCGATGAAGAGCGTAAGCGCCTGGCCGAATACATCCGCAAAGCCGTCACCAACATGGAAGAACTGATCAAGAAGGTGGAGCAGTCGAAGTAATGGCCGAGGTGAAGACCATCGCCGTGATGGGCGCGGGCATCATGGGGCGTGGAATCGCCCACGCAGCGGCGCTTGGCGGCTATCGAACCATCCTGCAAGATAAGTTTCCTGAAGCTTTGAAGAAAGCCGAGGGAGAGATCCGCGCCAACCTCGATAAAGCGGTCGATCTACAAAAGGTCTCTGCTGCGGAAGCCGAAACGGCCTTCCGAAAGATCGAGTACACATCGAGTGTCGCGGATGCTGCTCGCGATGCGGATCTGGTAATCGAGGCGGTGCCGGAGGAGATGCCGGCCAAGATCGAGATCTTCACTGAGTGTGACAGGGTAAGCGGTGCGGAGACGATTCTGGCGTCGAACACGTCGTCCTTGAGCATCACGGAAATTGCGTCAGTCACCACGCGTCCCGCCAAATGCGTGGGGATGCACTTCTTCAATCCAGTGCACAAGATGAAGTTGGTGGAGATCGTACGGGCGCTCGAAACCAGCGACGACACGATTGCGATCGCGGCGGAAGTTGGCCAGCGGATGAAGAAGGAAACGGTGGTGATCAAGGAGTCGGCGGGATTCATCACCAGCCGCATCAATGCCATGATTGGCAACGAAGCTTTCTACATGTTGCAGGAGGGTGTCGCGTCGGCGGCCGACATCGACAAGGCCTTGAAACTGGGACTGAATCATCCGATGGGGCCATTCGAGTTGGTGGATTTAGTAGGGCTCGATACGCGGCTGCACATCCTGGAATACCTGCATCACTCGCTCGGCGACAAGTACCGGCCGTGTCCCTTGATCGCGCAGTACGTAAAGGCCGGAAGGCTGGGACGAAAGACTGGGCGCGGCGTTTACGAGTATCCGCAGAAGTAGTTTTGGTTTGAAGACTTAGGGCGAGCAGGATTGCTCGCCCTGCATTTTTGTGCGTCAATCTACGCGCTCGGCGAGGGTGAGCAGGTAGCCGTCGGGATCGGCAATCGCAAATTCGCGTACGCCGTAAAATTTAGTTTCGATCGGCATCACGATGGGAATCCGCTGCTTCTGGATTTCCTGATGAAGTTCGTCAACGCCCTGCATGGCGAGGTACAAAGTGAACGTGCCTCCGAGCGGGACGTCCTTGAAAGCCGGATACTCACCGACGACGGTCTTCTGCTCATTAAGAAAGATTTCGATGCCGCCGCCACGTATGGAGGCGAAGACGAATGGCTGCTGGTCGGGGACATGTTTGTCTACTTCGAAGCCAAGAACGTCGCAGTAAAAACGCACGCTGCGTTCTACATCGCGCACGACAAGATTGGGTGTCAGCCGAAGAAACGCCCGCATTCTTCACTCCCGGGTGGGCAGGCAAAAGCCAGCACACCCTCCAGTGTGCTCGCTTATCCTCCCTCGGCGGCCCGGCGAGTTCGAGTACGCAGTTAGAATCCGGTGAAGGATTCGTGAGGTATCGCACACGATACCATTAGGGACGAACAGCAGCAATCAGGAAGACGGGAATCAGTGTCGGCAGAACGAGGATCCGTGATGGAAAGCAAAAATCAATCGCATCTGGAACGCGTGCGCGAACTTTTGTCCCGGTACGAGCATCCGCTGGTCGATTTCGAAGCGCGAGAGCACGGGGACGGAGTGCAGGTGCTGATGAACTTCAAGAACGTCACCGTTCCAGTGCACACGTACGTGATGGATATGCACCCACGCGACCTCGAACATCCGCAGCTGCCATGGACGTTCGAACGGCAGATCTACGACGGACTGCACGATTACGTGATTGAGATGTTCACGCGCGCTCCGCACACCAGAGTGGAAGAGTGAAGGACACGTTGAGCATGCGGGAGTATGTCGAGCAGGTTATTCGCCGCGAAGGGGCGATTCCGTTCTCGCGCTATATGCGGTTGTGCCTGTATGGAGAGACAGGATCGCCACCCGGCTTCTACACGCGCGAACGAGAGCAGTTCGGGAAGGCCGGCGACTTCTACACCTCAAGTGATGTGCATGCGGTGTATGGACGATTGCTGTGCCGGCAATTCGAGCAGATGTGGAGAACGCTAGGCTCGCCGAGTGAACTCGCGATCGTGGAACTTGGTCC
>DASTGW010000540.1:0-5278 GCA_035718705.1 Terriglobales bacterium
GGCGGTGGCGTCCTTGGGACCCTTCGGCTCGTAGATCACCGATGTGTTTACGGCGATCTCCGGCTCGATCAATTCGTGTACCAGCGGCGAAGCTGACGCGGCACGTTCTACCGTGAAGATGTCATGCGATCCAATCGCACGCGAAATTGTGCCGCTATCCGCTTCGGGTTCCATGAGCGGAATTGCCGGAGCGGCGGGCTCGGGAGTGATCTCGAGTTCTTCCACCGCGAATTGCGGAACGGCAGGCGTGATCACTGCAGGTTCGGCGGCGACGGGAGGAGCCGGTTCGGTCTTATCGACCCAGTCTTTGTAGGTGGCGTCCTGGAAAGCGCGGATCTGCTCTGTCGTGAGACGCTGGGTATCTTCGAGATTCGGTTTGTTTTCCGCCGGTGAAGGTTCCACAGTGCGCGATTCCTGCGGCTTGGACCCGTTGGCGGAAGGCTTCGCGGCGCGATTCCCCATGTTCTGGATCGCGGCGATGAGGTCAGTGGCTTCGAACGGCTTGATGAGAACGCCGTCAGCCTTCACGCGATTTGCGTCTTCAGGCTTGAACGGCTCCATCTTTCCGACGGTGAGAAGCACCGGAGTTTTGGAACTTTCGACGGCACCCTTCACGCGTTCACAAACTTCGAGGCCCGTGTAGCCCGGCATGTATACATCAAGGATGATGATGTCGGGCCGATCGGAAGCGATCTTTTTGATCGCAGCCGCACCATTGCTGACCGCGACAACGTCGTAGCCCGCGTCGGCAAGGATCTTTTTGCCCATGTTCTGGGCGGTCATGCTGTCGTCTGCCAGCAGAATCTTTAACGCCACAAACGTAACCTCGACACACGTGTGGGGGTGACTGGAACGTTACTTGGTCTCAACTTTCAAGTCAATCCAATCCGTACCCTATTGGTACCTGCACAAAGGTCACATCGCGGTTAGCGAGAGTGCATTTTCATTGGATAAAGAAAAAGCCCGAGCCATTACGCCCGGGCTGTGTACTTACGGATACGAGTTAAAACGGAACGATCTTGCGAAGCCCGCTCTTCTTCTTCTTTTTGCTTGTCGAGTAGTCAGGCTGCTTATCGTCCGACTTCTGTTGCGACGCCGTATTCTGATTTGAACCGTCGGTCGTAGCGTTGGAAGTGGTAGTGCTACTCGATGAAGAAGACGAACTGGAGTCAGAAGCCGTTTGCTGCGACTGCGGTTGTTGCACTTCGTTCAACTGCGTGGGAGGGGCGGCAGTCTGAGTGCTGTTGTCAGGCTGTGAAGCGTCCGGCACGGGCTGAAGTTCAGGGATGCCGCTGTTATCGGCCGGCGGCGTAGAGTTGTCGGACCGCGGGACTGGCTGGTTGGCGGGTACCTCGCCAGGTTTCAACGTTTCGACACTGACCTTGCCGCTATTCCCCTCCAGGGATGCAGCGGCTGCTGTAATGTCCTGAGTAGATTGACGAATCAATTCCGGCGCGTTGGTAGGCTTGGCATCAACCAAGCTTGGCTCCCCAAACTTCGCGGCTGCGGCCATGTCGGGCCCTTTGTGGATGTTGCCCATCAGGCGATCCCACATGCCGGTCTCACTGCGGCTCTCCTGCTCCTTCTTGTTGAGCGCGATGGCTTCGGGAGTGGGAGTAGGGACAGGGCGATGCAAGGCTTCCAGACGGGACTTCGCAGCATCAGCGCGGGCCATGACCGGATAGCGTTTCAGAATCTGGTCGTACGCGGCGGCAGCCTCGTCTTCATACTTCTTGATGACGGCGCCCTTGAGTGCTTCGGGGATCTGTCCTTGACCAGTTCCCGAAGGGAGGGCACGGATGGCATCGGCCTGGCGCTCGTGCGCGTTGCCAAGCAGGAACAAAGCTTCGTCGGCACCGCTGTACAGAGGATAGGCATCGACCAGGGACTGGAGCCGGGCGATGGACGCGTTCCAGGATTCACGCATGAAGTAGAACTTGCCGATGCGGAACTCGCGCTCGGCGAGGACTTCCTGCACTTCCATCAGACGCTGCTTGGCTTCCGGAACAAGCTTGCTGTCGGGGAACTGGATGAGCAGCTGACGGTACTCTTCTTCGGCACGCTTGGCGTGCGTGAAGTCGCGGTCGGGCTTCTCCATCTCACGGTAGTGAATGTTCGCGATCTTAAGCTGCGCTTCCGCGGCTTCCGGCATGTTGGGGAAGAAGGTGATGAAGTCCTTGTACTCGTTCTCCGCCTGAGTCATAGCGGCCGAACCACCTTCGGCGTACCACGAGTCACCGACGGCTAACTTCGCGCGAGCCACGAATTCGGAATCCGGATAGGTGTTGATGAGGGTCTGGAGGGTGAGGCGCGCAACGTCGAACTTGTTGTGCTTCATCGCGTCCATGGCACGGTCGAAGAGGATCTTGTCGGGCTGCTTGGAGTCGACCTGCGCGATGGGATTGGTGACCTTCTTATTATGGCAAGCGGCGAAGCTGAAGAGCATCACGGCGATGCCGAGTACGGATGTAAAGCGTTTCAACATTACCTACCTCAGAACCTTGTAAGTCAGTTAGTCGATCAGTCTGTCAGTCACATACCAAGACTCAGACTTTTTGCCACGTTGCTTCGGTCGCAGCCTTCAGCAACTCCTGTGCTTTCTGTTTGGCGTTGCCTTTGCCGAAGATTGCGCTGCCGGCGACCAGGACTTCCGCACCCGCCCGAACCACTTCAGTCACAGTGTCGAGGGCGACGCCGCCGTCGACCTCAATGCGGAAATTCAAACCCCGCTGGGTGCGCATAGTCGCAAGCTTCGCGATCTTGTTGACCGCGTGTGGGATGAACTTCTGTCCGCCGAAACCGGGGTTCACTGACATGACGAGTACGTAATCGGCCACGTCGAGAATCTCGGTCAGGGTTTCAACCGGAGTTGCCGGATTGATGACCACGCCAGCGAGACAGTCGTGCTGCTTGATGCATTCGAGCGTTCGGTGGAGGTGAATACATGCTTCCTGATGAACGGAAATCCAGTCGGCCCCAGCATCGGCGAACACGGAAATGAACTGGTCCGGGTTGTCGATCATGAGGTGGCAATCGAGCGGAAGCTTGGTCACCTTTCTCACGGACGCAATCACCGGAGGGCCAATGGTCAGGTTGGGGACGAAATGGCCGTCCATGACGTCCATGTGCAAGAGCGCAGCTCCGCCTTCTTCCACTTCATGGATCTGGTCCGCCAGGCGAGCAAAGTCGGCGGAAAGAATGGAGGGGGCGAGCTCGATCAAAACGAGGCTTCTCCGAACCGGGAGCTACAGGTGAAATCCTGTTGAAATTCTACCACCAAGAGGAGTTCGGGAAGGTAGCGGCGGAAGTTCGCAGGGGCGAACATCTAAGGGTTGGAACGAGCGCATCGTAGTAGTGTCGTGAGAAAGCGCCTTAACCTCGCAGGTGTGATGCTGCTGGTATTTACGGCTGCCACCTGCCTTGCGGTACCGATCAAGCCGGATATTCAGAAGCTACTGAAACAACAGGAACAAAAGCCGCGCCACTATGAACCGGCGCAGGCCGGGTGGAACGGCCCCGAGATGGTCCGAGCTCAGGAAGCTTCTCCCAATCCCGTGTATGAAGCTTATGGACCAGCTTCGACGGTGAGGGCGATTCGGGCCTCACTGCTCACGGCTGCGAGGCCGGATCCGGTGGCACTTCTGGGGATTGGGCTGCTGATTCTCATGTTGCGGTTGGCGCGGCATGAAGGGTCGAAGCGGGACAGAGCGGCTGTTGTGGTTCCAATTCGGCCGGGCGCAAACGAGGACAGGCGTCAGGCTGCCTAACCAAAAACAAAAGGGGGCTTCCGCCCCCGAGTCCTACGCGATCTTGTCTTTCCTCTGGTCGTCCTTTTTCTCGCCGTAAACCTTTTCGTTCTCTTTGCGATCACGTTCCACCTGCTCCGGATCAGGCATCTCCTGCTCGGGATCGTAACGGCTCTTGTCGCCGGCGGGACGGTCGTTGAAGCCTTGACCGTGCTGGTTCTTGGGAACTTCGTTTTCGCGGTTCTTATCCTTCTGATCTGCCATTCACATCTCCTTAGGATTGAGATAACAGATTGGAAGGTATGTAGAAGGCTGGGGATGTCGCGAAAGCTAAGAATGCTTAGCTGCTGATCGCTTCAAAGTCGATGGTGTCGTGCCGCGGGGTACCACGGCGTTCCCATGCCGCCTGGATGAGACTGCGGAAGATGGCCTTGGAGAGTTCGTCGTCCTCGTAGCCACGCTCCGGATGCCATTGGACACCGAGAACGTAGTGATCGGGAGTTGTGGATTCCACGGCTTCGATGACGCCGTCGTCAGCTGTGGCAACAACTTCCAAACCGTCGCCCACCACGTCCACGGATTGATGGTGGCTGGAATTCACCCATCCGAGCATTTCGCCGCTCGGCAACTTGCGCCATTGCAGTCCGTCGTCGGGACTGTGCTTAGCAAGCTGGCAAACGGGTGCCGTGAGACGTCCGAGGGTGCGAGATTGGGGCGTGATCCTGACGGTATGCGCTTTGGGCACGGCCTTTCCCGCTTCGTGATTAATGCCGAATTTTGACTCGATGTGCTGGATGAGGGTGCCGGTACGCCAGACATTGAGAGATTGAATCCCGTAGCAGATGGCGAGGATCGGCTTGCGCATGTTGTATGCGTCCTGCAACAGCAACTCATCAACGTTGTCACGAGCGGGATCGGCAGGGGCGGTATGCGGATCGCGTTGCGTCGCGGCGTACTTTTCTGGATCGATGTCGGCTCCGCTGCCTGGCAGACAGATGGCGTCGCACTCTTTTGCCTTCTGCGCGATGTCCGCGTTCGACCAGCCAAGGTCGAAGACGACGGGTTCACCACCCGCATGCCTGATCGCATTCAGGTATTGAGGAAGCGAGCGGGCGTTGTACTCATCGGCGTTGGAACGGGGCTGCGGAACGGCGATTCTGGGATGCACGAAACAAGTGTACCTCCGTCAGGCAAGTACAAGGGATCGGACGATGAGGACGTGGTCCGTACCCACTATAAAGCTAGGGTTAAAAAATCTGGAAGATGCGGCCAACGCCCGACGCAACTTGACGCCTCTTACCGAGGCAACTTGTCGGTTCCAGCGCTTTACACGGGGCGTTGGGACGAGCCCCCGGTCACGCTGGACTTCCCCCATTTAGTCCCAGTAGTCGCCGGGGGCTTAGAAACATTAAGACCGGCCCTTTCCCACCGGAAAGGACCGGAAAGTTCCCCAGTTAACTCAGCAACCGGTTCCGTCGCAAATGTTGTTCTTTTGTGAGACGCCACCTGTATTTCCACTTCCATTGTGTGCA
>DASTGW010000541.1:0-10857 GCA_035718705.1 Terriglobales bacterium
GGATTTTTTCCAGATTTTACGGTGGGAATGAATGATGGCTATGGTGATACGGATTACAACGATGTCGTGATCAGCGTGCACGTGATCTTCCATTGCCCGCCCACCAGCGACCCAATTCTAAACACCGACTCGGTCCGGCTCGGCTTATCGGATGCGTTAATTCGTTCAAATCCGAATGCCCAACCGGGGTCCGGCCTAAAGCGTGAGTACGGTGGTATCATTTGGCGAGCGCCGGACGGGCATATCTATACGCAGCTTGTCTTTGACCCAAACTCGACCGAGTGTACATACGATCCGCAAGTACTGCAACAAGCAGCCGGCTCTCCCCCGATCGATAGCTCCGAGGCGTTAGCAACGTTTCATACTCATCCCTCAGGAAACTTCGAAACTACCTATGGGTGTCCTGGATTCGCACAAAGCCCGAATGATGGTAAAGTCCCCGCGAAGGCATTCCCGGACAATCCAGCTTCGGGAGGCGGAAGCGTTGATGGCGACTGGAAAAGCCTCTTCGGATACCCAATGTATGTAATAACAAAAACAAATCGTATTTATCGTCTCGATCCTCAGTGGGCGTCGAATCCGTCACAGAACCCGAACAAATGGAATATCGGCGGGTTACATGGATGTCCGGTGCTTCTGCCATAACTCTGCAAATGCGCTGTCGTTCCAATTTCTTTGGAGTTCTGATATGAATCGATTTCTTGTTGTTGCCGCCTTCTGTGCTTTGGGATCGACTTCTGCAAGCGCGCAAGCTGGCTCCACTTGCCGCGCCGCTGACCCTGACGGCCTCCGGTTCAGAAGCTTTATCCGACAGGTGGTGACATCCTCTGACTCTCTCATGATCCAGGCGCGTACAACTCTTGGCTTGAGAGCAATGGACTCTACGCGGGTTGTTTTCGTTACCGATAACGTCGTATGTAACAAGGTCGCTCAAGGCATCAATACAGCCCAGGCAACGCCCAATTTGACAAGGCAGCTCTTCGTGGTGTCGGCTGGCACTGTATACGCTGCACAGGATCCCAGTCACCCTTCCGGTGAATGGTGGCCAACCGTGACGCTTGACAATAAGTACAAAGTGTTGGCCGTTTTGCTCGCGCCTTGAGAAGGATAATGCTAAAGCGTGCTTCGAATGTATCGATGCGGCAATTCTAGGCAGGCAAAACAACCGGGGTGTGTTTGGGGGTGAGTATCTTCCGGCAAAGTACGGCATAAATGTCAGGAAACTCCGGCACCGACGCTCGGTTTCCCTCTAAAGTCCGGCAGAATGTAATAGTAGTTATATAGTATGCCCTGCTTCGGGAGCAGGAGGTCGCTGGTTCAAATCCAGTCGCCCCGACTTTCTAACATCAGCCCCTGCAACGTTTTTGCGTTGTAGGGGCTCACCAATTGAGTTTGGTTGTCAACGCCACATGCGATGGAGGAGTGTCCCATACGCTTGATCGAATAAGAGGTTCATCATCACGCCTCCACGAAATCCGATATCTTTGACTACGACTCGTTTTGTGCCGAGTTCTAGAACAATGACCGGTTGAGTTGGATAGGGAACCTCCAGCGTGGCGTCGTAGGCTTGCGACGCTATTCGACAAACTGCGGTGTCGCCGACTAGTCTGACTTGTGAGTTTGACATACTTGGGAGCCCAATCTGGTTTCGGACTCGAATTGCCGCCGTGTCAGTGCGCGATACTACTACTCCGTAGTAATCTCTGTAACCCCGCGCTTGAGTAGTCGTCGTGTCAGCGCATGCGCCATTGGTCTGCGCTAAAACGGGGGTGGCTATAAGCCCGGTCGTCAGAGCGCCGACAGAGATCAACTGGCGGATATAAGAAAAAGTCATTTAGGTCTCCGGGAGATAGTTTGTACGTTTCGGCCACGCGCAACGGCCCTTGGTGGGCCATATAAAGCTTCCCCCTGGAAGTTGCTCGCTGCCCTCCGGCTTGCTTGGATCGAGGATCAGTACCTCGTTTCCCTTGACGGCGTATTCCTTAATTGGCAACACAGTGCCAGGATTTAGGTTGGGAATGTTGACGAACCTGAGATGGTTCCAGTCAAAGGTGGAAGCGCCTAGTTGAACCGTTCCGAAGATGATGTTGCCATCCTTGTCACGCTTCACTTGCCCGGTCGAGTCCTTACAAACAACGATATCGCCAGGGTTAAAGGCGTGCGCGTGACCACCAGCTAAGACTCGAGTGTTCACTGGTCTACCGGACCAGTCAAGAAATGAATCACCCACCTGGCAGCCGTCAGCATTAGCGGCCTTGGGAAAAAACCAAACGTAAGGTTCCGCGCCGGGCGTCACACTATCTTGTACGATAAGAAATGCGCGCTCAACACGGTCCGTTTCCGGCTTGGATGGATAACCTGACGAGTCGTTAACGGCCATGAGACCTTGGCGCACCCCATCACTGTTGAGAACTGTTAGCGTATCGCGGCAGTAAATGCTTACCCCATCTGACTGGTAGGTACCATTCACTCGACTCTGCGTATCCATCGTGCCCGTTTCTTTCACATTAACCGCGCAGTAGCTCACCCCATCGGGGCATTCGTTGTCGTCGGTCTTGTGCCAATATGGGTGCCCAGGATCAGACGGGTCTGCAAAACTCCAAGCGTGAAGGAGGTTGCGAAGAGGCTTTTCGCGCGTGTTCGCTGAATCAGTGAAAAGGATGGTGTAGTACGGATGAATCGTCTGATTTAGCGAATCAACAAAGGGATCGACAAACAAACCTCTGGACCTTTTTCCTCCATAGGTTCCTTTGAAGTCCAGTGCGGCGGGCAGAGGCGCGATTGTTATCGTTTGCTGTCCATCAACCATATAGCATTGGTCGCCGGCGCTCCGAATCGAATCGCAGGGATAGGTATTCCCGGACGGCTTTGCGCTGCGAACCATGATGCCGAATCCGCCAACCTTTGCCCGGACGGTGTAGTCGCTGAACGTGCGCGGAATAAGACAATCGGTTGTATTGGGAAAGGGATTTCCCGCCCCGGAAATCTGCGTGAACATTACGGTTGCCTGCAACAAGCATCCGTTACCAAGAGGAACCCGGATTCCGCGATAGTCGAGTGGGCCCGAGTAATTAATCGGGGCTGCCATAGAGTGGCTCGCGAGATTGATTTGTCCGCTAATCTGAATGTCTACAATGATTCCTTCGGGAAATGGATATGCCGCGATGGTATCTGGCGCCTCGGGCTCAGCGGCTAGACTCGCAGTAATGGGGGGCAATTGCTGCATTCCAAACGACAATCGTTTCGGAACTTGGGGCCTGCGCATCTGATCACGGACCGCACCAGTAGGGACGAGCGGCTCAGAGCACGAAATAATCGCGGCGATAACCACGGCTACTGCCAACGCATCAACCATTAATGACAACCGAGTCGAGTCTCGCCGCGAACCGCGACGCGCAGCCAACTTCATCAAGTACTCCCGAATTGAGTGACGTAACCCAATATGACTGGCATCTCTAAGCCCGCAATGTCGATTCTATATCACAGGAGTGCCGTTCTTATAACACACGACCTGCAAATCGCTCCATCAATTTTTATGGGTGCGGGTCTTTCGGCCCTTCGTACGCCGAACTCGATTCCCGGCCGTCCGACGCTGACTGCACACCGAGCTCGCTTACACCCACTCCCAAAATCCATAGGCAATCCTGGGGTGAGTTCCGGGGTGAGTTTCTTCCGGCAGAGTACGACATGAATGTCGGGAAACTCCTGCACCGACGCCCGGTTTCCCTCGAGAGTCCAGCAGAATGTTGTAGTTGGTTAGTGTATTGCCCTGCTTCGGGAGCAGGAGGTCGCTGGTTCAAATCCAGTCGCCCCGACTGATTAAGTGCAGCCCCTGCGATGCTTTGCATTGCAGGGGCTTGTTGCTGTCCTGAGTTGCGGGTGGGTTTGTGCGCCAAGCATCAGGTTTCCAGGCTAGCTAAGGATGGTTTTTGAAAAGGAGATGGCGTTCATGTAATCAAATCGTTACCTGCAGTGATAAGAAACAGTACGCTCATGTTATAAAAACGACATTGTTTCTTTGAGGAAGGCAGGCTACTACTGATTGAATCGCGGTGGGTTGTTTCCATCCTTCGCCGAGCGAATGACTTGAGGTAGGAACTCAGAACGGCATCTTCTCAACAGGAGGTACCACATGGAAGCGACTACCAGCCTGCTCGAAGGATCAATCACGCCCAAAAAATCCACTCGATTGAACTCCGTCGTTGCGAGAAGCGTGATCGCGGTCATGTTGGTCGGCTGCGCTGATCAGCCCATGAATGTGCTTTCTCCGGACAGAGCGAGCCGACTATTCCTTATCGACGAGTCAATCCCCGCTGATCTTCCCGCGCCTCAAATGCGATGGGTGACTCTGTCCCGACAGGTTCCAGGATTTGGTGGGTTCTGGCTCGATCCAGAAGGCCATCCACACGCCTACCTGCTTGACTTGCAAGATAGTGCTCGGCTTCGAGAGGCCGCGTCGGCGGTGCTCCGAGAAAACAACATCGACTTCAGTACGATGTATGTCCAGCAAGGTCGTTACGACTTTCGAGAACTCTTGGCTTGGATGAGATCGGTCAGGCATGACCTCGCGTCTATGCCCGGTTATCAGGGTAGAGCGATCAATCACAAACTGAACACGATTCACATTGCTGTTGCGTCGGAAGATGCAGCAGCATCAGCTGTCCAACTCGCCGCAAAGTTCGGTATCCCACGAGATGCAATCGATGTTAGAGTCGAATTGCCCGGACGTTTGGCGACCACCCTGAAGGACAGTGTCCACACCCGGGTTGGAGGACTGAGGATTCAAAACGCCTACCTCAGCAACTATTGCACTCTTGGGGTCAACGTATCGGACGGCACGCAGTTCATCACCGCATCTCATTGCACAACCGTAATAGGCCCAGACGGTGGGCTGACCACTCACATGGGCCAATCCAAGGTCGGTCTCGGCGGCAACGATATCGGAACCGAAGTTACGGATCCCTATTGGCAAGGATCGGCCGTGTATGAATGTTGTGATTGGAGTCAACCGAGGTGCCGATACAGCGACGCAGCTCTTTTCGATTACGCCGAGGGCTTCGCGCCGGATTCGGCCGGTCAAGGATTGATAGCGAAGACAAGTCGGGACGCACACGGAAATTACAATGCTGGCTCCGACACAATCTCTGGTCAGTTTGAGATCAAAAACCTTATGTCCGCAGTTACAGGATCGACGGTTCACAAGGTTGGAATGAATAGCGGTTGGACCTATGGCACTGTCGAATTCGATTGTGGGTTTTGGCCAATCGGCGGATATATGGTGCTGTGCGATGTTGAGGTCACAAGCACCTTCAGTAATGACGGGGACAGCGGCGCACCCACCTTTGTTAGAATCAACGGGACGGATTCCGTTCGGTGGGCAGGAATACTTTACGCCGTGAGCTCAACGACTTTTTGGTATAGTCATGCGTCGAAGGTAATGGATGACCTAGGCTGGACATCATACGTAAAACCCTAGGTGCGTAACACTACCTAGTAAATCAAATGAATAGCCGCCGGTCGTTCCTGGTTAATATTTCGATGAAGGTCTCGGGACTCGCCATCGGCTCTGATCCAGTCGCTACACGCGCAGTAGCTGAATCATCGTCGCCTCTGGATGAGTGGACGAAACAGCTTGGAAATCCACGGGTAGTGTTTGACGTTGCAGACATTCGATCGCCCGATTCTCTAACCGTTATCCGTCGAGTACTAGACGGCTATAGAAGCGTGATCAGTCTCTCGCCACCAAAGCTCGGCGTCGTTGTTGTTGTACGAAGGCAAGCAGTCGCCATGCTTGTCGACTCCCAAGTGTGGAGGCAGTACGACATTCCGGAAGGCGTACTAGGCCTGGACGTTAGTAGCGGATGGAAAATGCGAAATCCATTTTTCGACGCACTTGCGACGGTACAAAGACGGGGTGCAGTGATCTTGGGATGTCAACTCGCGCTCAATGAACTCCTAATCCAAATCGCGAAAAAACGCCAAACGGATCGCGAAGAGTTAATAAAAGTTATTACCTCCACGTTGCTCCCTGGGGCGATCATGCTTCCGAATGGCCTTTTCGGGCTGGCCAGGGCTCAAAACGTGGGATGCGCTCTTGTCAGGAATTAACTGGTATGATTAGGACCACGTTCTATCTCATGTCGGTCTTTGCCGCATGGACGGTCATTTCATGTCGTGCAAGTAATAGCGACCCACGCGGCGCGACCCCGTGTCTAGGTATCGCGATGCCGGGAATTTTCTTGTCGATCGCTGACTCAATCAATGGCCGTAACCTCTTAAATGGGGCACGAATTATTGTAAAACAAAATGGATCGAATGCTGACTCGGTCGACATTCCAGCGGATTGGCAAGGATCAGAAAGGTGGGGTTTGGTGCATGAGCGGCCGGGTGTGTATACCGTTGTCGTAAATAGAGCTGGTTACAAACCATGGATGAGACAAGCGATCACAGTCCGGCGCGACAGCTGCCATGTAGCAACCGTTTCGCTGACAGCAAACTTAGTTCCTAGCCCGTGACCATTCCTGATCAGGTACGACCGTTTGATTGCGACTTTCTGTCTCGGCCAACGGGTCAATTCGAGGGTGAGTTTGGGGGTGAGTTTCTTCCGGCAGATTACGGCATGAATGCCGGGAAACTCCGGCACCGACGCCCGATTTCCCTCTGAAGTCCGGCAGAATGTAGTAGTTGGTTAGTGTATTGCCCTGCTTCGGGAGCAGGAGGTCGCTGGTTCAAATCCAGTCGACCCGACTCAATAAGTGCAACCCCCGCAATGCTCTGCGTTGCGGGGGCTTTTTGCTGTCCAAACCCGACGGTGAGTTTATCCCTGGCGAATCAGCCGGTTCTCAGACCGCCCGAGATTTCATTGGAACGAGACATCATATGTCGCGAGAGTACCCAAGTGGCGGTTCTTATCACGAGTGAAGGTGAAATGGTTCTGGTCCGAGCTCACCAATGACGATTGGCGGCGCAAGAACCAAGAACATAAAGGATCGCACTCGTGCGCATTGTTCATCGCATTGCGTCGATTCCGTGCAAATGATACAAAAACGACACCTGTTGTTATAGAACCAGCATTGATCCGTCCATCTCCCCGCCTACATTGGCTGTCTGCTAATTGCTACCGGCGAGTCATACGAATGCATGATCTCGTTCCGGCCCTGCCGATAATCGTCTATCGAGGAGGATCATGGTACTGCGCAAGGGAATGCTGTCCGGGCTTGTTGTACTTTCCCTAAGCAGCGTGTTGTCGTCTTGTGATCAGACGACTTCAACGGTTCCTGAAACGGCCTCTCCACGCAGAGTCTCGGCGAGTGGAATGACCAGTGCTGACAGTGTGGCTTTTGTTGCGGAATTTCCGGGCGGCTCGCCGGCGTTGGCCACAGTGACAACGATTTCGCTCGAGGCAGGCGACAGCATATTGGTTTCCGTACAGTCCACAGATTGTTCGGGGAACCCTGAAACTGTCAATGTGTATGGCGTGATTTCGGGAGTGGTCGTTTCTGGCAGTTGCCTAACGCTTCCCGGCACGACGGTGCAGCTCGGGCCTGCCGCAGTCGCCGGTACTGTTTCGTTCCGCGCCACGCACCAATCCTATGGTCAAGGCCCTTCAGGGCAAGTGTCCGGCTCCTTCCCATACTTCACTGTAGGAATGAATGATGGATATGGAGATACAGACTACAACGATGTAATCATCTCGGTCCAAGTGATTTTCCATTGCGCTCCAAGTGGCGATGCGATCTTAGACCTTCCGGACTTCAGAAGCCGGTATGACTCGTTAATGAAGATCTCCAAAGTAGATTCGGCGGTTGGGCGACGGCAGGAGTGGGGCATGAGAGTAGTACTCGATCCCAATTCGCCCTCGGGGATGAGCGTAAATTGGCCAGAGTTCCAAGGGGGGCCATGCGGGGTCGAACTTTCGTGGGACAATTCGACAATCGCGTTGATTCACAGTCATCCTTACTTCGATAATGAACTTTCTCCTTGCACGGCTCCCGTTCCCTACATTTCGGACTGGAACGGCGGCGGCAGCCCTGAAGACTGGGCTGTGCCCAAACGGCCTTATTCTGCCACTCCCCAATGGATCTTCAGGTTTGATCCTGCAGTTGCCGAGCGGGACCGCTGGAAGAACAAGTGGCGGTATCAAGTGACATCCAGGGATTGTTTCGTCCGCAACTCGATTTTCCCCTTTGAGTGAGGCTGTCTGCAGATGACAATTGTCTTGATCAGATCTTGGCGAATTGCAGTCTTTGCGTTTGCTGTAAGCATCATCGGCACGAAAGCGGCAGCGCAAGCTTCTCTCAGGTGTCGCCCTGCGGACAACTACAGCGCGAACATGATTTCGAATATCCAATGGTACGACACGACGACTAACGCTCAAGCCATCTATAAGCGGGATAGCGTGATGCATCTCCCTGTCGTTAACGCCGGTCAGGTGACTCTCGTAACGGACGAGAGGATCTGCACTAAGGTGGTCGACGCGTACACCGCTCTTCCCAACGGCTACACGCCCGCCAATCTCTATGTGATTAAGATGGGCACGAAGGGATATGTGAGCCACGATCCGAGCCGGAAGGTAGGAGAATTTACGGTTTTTTTCGTCTTCAACACGAAGTACGTACGTACGGGCGGCTGGGGAGGGTAGGTGGGCTGCATTCGTTCATTGTACAGGCGCGGGCCGGCGGAGACGAGCTTTGAAGAATTCAATACCAAGGATTTTTCACTGGTAGTGCGATGACGTATCGCTAGTGTCAGGCATCCATCGGGGTGTGTTTCGGGGCGAGTTTCTTCCTGCAGATTACGGCATCGGTGCCGGGAAACTCCGGCACCGACGCCCGGTTTCCCTCTAAAGTCCGGCAGAATGTAGTAGTTGGTTGGTAGAATGCCCTGCTTCGGGAGCAGGAGGTCGCTGGTTCAAATCCAGTCGCCCCGACTCAATACCGTCAGCCCTGCAGTGCTTTGCATTGCAGGGCTTTGTTCATCTCTTAATGCTTCAATTGCCTGAGCGTTGCCGCGTCGTGACATATATATCGCTCGCACCTTCCCCACCGGGACGGTTCGAGCCAAAGTATAGCGTCAGCGCATCCCAGGAGAGCGACGGCCAGCGCGCTCAGTCCAGCTGGGACCATGCGGGATCGTAAGCATCCGGAATGACGATGCGCGCTGCTTTGGAAGCAATGTCGACAATCACGATGCTTTTCTTGTTTGTCGATGCCTGACCGCTGTCAGGAGGATCGCGCTTCGTAACTGCGAGCATCGTCGCATCGGGTGACCAAGCAACACCACTTAACGACGTTGCCGGACCGTCCCAGCAAGTCGTTCCGGTAGTTGCAATAGTACTGACATTGCCGGTCTTTGGATCTACGATCCCGACAGCCCAGATTCCGGTTGGTGACCCGTCGCCACCGTAAGCGATGCCACCAAAAACGCCTCCGAGAAGCGCAATCTGGCTGCCGTCTGGCGACCAGACAGGCCCGCATTCGTGCCATAACCTGCCCTGAACAGAGCCGACGAACGGTCGAACATTCGAGCCATCTACGTCCGCGATGAAGGCATACTGAACATCCCCCCAATCTTCAGTCCATGCGCTAAACGCAATGCGATTGCCGTCTGGCGACCAGCTCGCTCCCCAGCTCCTCCAGGGATTTGACTCCCCTGTGCTAAACTTGATGTCCACATCGGTTGCTGCCGATCCATTCAATGGGATGATCTGAATTCTGTCGCCAACCGTGGCGATCAAACGCTTCCCGTCAGGCGACCACGACGGCCAGGCACCCGCAAATGGAAGCTTGGTCAGCCCCGTACCATCTTTTCGCACGACATACAAGTTGTCCGCAGTGCTGAACGCCAGCATCTCTCCGTCCCGTGACCATGCGGGAGTAAACTCAGCCTGGGTCAAGTCCGTGAGCCGCCGGATCGCCGACCCATCCGCGTTCGAAACGTAGATATGGGCGACACCATCACGGGTGCTGACAAACGCGAGCGTCCCTCTAAGCCCACTGGGCGGCGGCGTTACCGGCGTTGGATTCGACGTCGCCGGGCTATTCTCGGTGGTGAATGTTACCGGATCCTCTCCCAGCATTACGTCGCCATCCGGATCGCGAATGCCTTTGACCTCGAGTGAATAAGTGGTTCCGGCTTCGAGCCCCTGAGCAGGAATGAGTTCCGCGCTCAAGCGATCATTAGCGAGAGTGAGTGCACCAGCGACCGGCACGCCACCTCTGGAAAGCGAGATAGTTTCGCTTGTAACGCTCGAGACATCTACCGGCTCTGTGAAGACGACGCTTATCTGAACATTCAGCGCGACATCCGTACGTCCGTGTGACGGGGTTGTTCGAACAACCGATGGCGGACGCCGAGGGGGAACCTTGATGCTGACTGGTGTGCCGGAAATGCCGGTCGCTGCAACGGGGGTAAGCAACACTAAATCGCCTTCTTTCGCGGGAACGACTACGGGGTCAAAACCCCCGTTCGAAAGAACGATCGACTCCACGTCACCGCCCCTTGTTTCATTCCGAATCAATACCTGCGGTATTCCGGGGAAAGTTCCGGGCGCGGCGGAAATGTATGCGACCGGTTCCGAGGTCGCGGCGGCGTAGGTCCTGAGACTTCCCGCACTGCCTGTAATCGTGACAACATTCGACACAACCACGCCGGCGGGAGCGGACTCCAGTTCCGTTTCCGGCGCGGTTGAGCTTCTGTCGTTGCAGCCGACGATCGCTGACGATCCCAAAGCCACGCCAGCGAGAACCAGCGAAAAAAGTCTCTGAGTCATTTTCGTCCACCGATTAGCGTTGGCAGCCGACACGATAGATCGCGCCTGACGGCCCGTAGAACAGGTTAGACGGTCTTGAGTCGGGC
>DASTGW010000542.1:0-5025 GCA_035718705.1 Terriglobales bacterium
GAACTGTCCGCCACGCGTTTCTGCGTCCTGCTTGATGTACAGCGATGCCTGGTTGATGTGCGTATTGCCCGCGCCGTACCAATCGATGATAAGACCATCGATACCGCGGCTCATCATGTCCGAAATCTGCTTGTGCGCCTGCGTCAAGGTAGCGGCGTCATAGCCGTTGTTGATATGGCTGCTGCTTCCCCACCATCCGATGTAGTGCGCATACACCTTCGCGGTGGAACCCGGGTACAGAAGCTTATGGACGTTCTCTTTGCTCACGGTCTTCGGTGCCAGGTTGCCGTTGGTGCTGTTCTGGAAGGAATCTGCGCCGCTGGTGTTGTTGCCCGTTTCGGCCGCGACGGTGGTGGTCGGGGTAATCGTGGTTCCGGCAAACGATTGCAGGGCCAGGGCAAATACTAATGCCAGCGTTATGACTGCGGACTTCAACATCGGGCCTCCGAAAATAAGGGCGCGGGATTACAGAGAATGGGTTACGTATGTCTCTGGGTCGTGAGCAGTGTAGGCGGGAGGGTTAAGAACCGGATTCGGGCAATTTACTTAGTCCCTTAGAATCATTGTCCTTAACCGGAAAGGTTACGTGGCAGACACTATGGTGCGGCGTTGGTGGCGAAACCACCGGTCTTCTCGCGGAAGTTGGCGTAAACCTTGCCCAATTCAAGTCGGTCTTCCACCCATGCGCGCAGCACCTTCAGCGTGGGTTCGGGGACGTCAGTGAAACGCAGCCCAGCGGTGCCATCCGCCCGCGTCCATACCACCTGCGCCGATACACAGAGCAGATCGTCCGTTCCCGGCAGACCAAAACGCGCCAGGATGAGTTGTTGCGGGCGCAGCAGGTGAGGAGAACGAATGCTCATTCCGCCTTGGCTCAGATTGGTGATGGTCGCTGGAACGTTTTTGATAAGGCCGAGATTCAAGAACGCTGAACCGTTCACTGGTTCCCGATGCCAGCGCGAACGCGAGCGCACCAGCAGTCCATAGGCGGACTTCATGCAGGCGATCACGCTCTGCTCGGATACAGGCGGATTGATGTAAAAATTCGCTCGTACCCGGAACGACGTGGATTGGGACAACGACGCACTCAACACGAAGAGAACGGCATCGCGATTGGAAACGCCACTGCGGATGCGCTGCACCGTATCGGAAGCCTGCGTCGACCCGTCGTAATAGAGCACGATGGCCTCGTAGCGCCCCTTCTGAACGCGCTCCGGAGCCATGGAGTACGTCACCTGTTCACACCGCATCCCCATATTGGCCAGAGCGGTACGAACCGGCCGTTCACTTCCATCTTCGAGCCCAACAAGCAGACAACGCAGTTGCATGACAAGGGTATTGTCGGCGTTCGAGCACGGCTTCGAAAGTTACTGTCGTCATAGATCAGCCGACTGTGGCTCCAATCTGGTACATTGCATCCGCATGGCTATGTACTTTCGTGAACCGAGGTTCAAGATGCTACTGCGCCGATCTATCTCCGCACTTGTCGTTTCCGTGCTTCTAACCGCGTCCTTAGCCGCACAAACAGCGGCTCCGGCTAAGGGCATCGACGATGTCCTCGGCTACATCTCCAATGCCTGGACTACCCTCTCGCGCTCGCAGGACAACTGCAAAACCGTGTATGACGAACGTAAGCGCGACACGAAGCAGTACGTGTACTTCCCCGCCGACCAACCTCTACCGCCTGCGGCCGCAGACCTTGAAAAGCGCTGTGGCATCACTGCCCAGCAGCTGCCGAAAGCGATTACCGCTCCCGGACAGGTCGATGCCGACCACTTCACACCACATGGTCTTCTGTATCTTCCCAATGCCTACGTGGTGCCGGGCGGATTCTTCAACGAAATGTACGGCTGGGACAGCTACTTCATCATTCGCGGGCTGCTTGAGGACAACAAACTAGATCTCGCCCGCGGGCAGGTGGAAAACTTCTTCTATGAGATCGAGCACTATGGCGCGATCCTGAACGCGAACCGTACTTACTTCCTATCCCGTTCACAGCCGCCGTTCCTGAGTGCGATGGTGATGGCCGTTTATGAGAAACAGCCCAACAAGGCGTGGATCGAAAAGGCGTATCCCTACGTCGTGCGCGACTACAAGATGTGGACGAGCGATCAGCATCTCGCCGGCAGTACAGGTCTCTCCCGCTACTTCGACTACGGCGAAGGACCGTCGCCCGACATCGGAGCGACCGGCAATCCTTACTATGCAGAGGTCCTCACTGCCCTCGTCCAGACCGGCGAAGCCAACGACTTCGTGGCACGGGGAAAGAAAGCAGAGCAGAAGAGCGATGCACTGAACGCTGTTGGCCCCAAGTACACCATCACGTCTTGCATCGAAGGTGCGGCTTGCGCGAAGACCGCCACGGTTGCTCTCACTGCCGACTATTACAAAGGCGATCGCTCGATGCGCGAGTCCGGATACGACATCTCTTCACGCTTTGGCGCATACAGTGGACACACTCATCATTACGCCCCCGTATGCCTGAACAGCCTGCTCTATCAAACCGAACGTAACCTGCAAAAAATGGCGGAGATCCTTGGGCAGCCGGGCGCCGCCCGCGAGTGGTCGGACCGTGCGCAACTTCGCCAGCAGCGCATGAACAAGCTGCTGTGGAACCAGAGCAAGGGAATGTATTTCGATTGGGATTTCACCAAGAACTCACAATCGGATTACGTGTACGCCACCACGTTCTTCCCTCTCTGGGTAGGACTCGCCTCCGACGCGCAGGCCAAGGCGCTCATCGCAAACCTGAAACAGCTGGAACAGCCCGGTGGAATCGTCACGAGCCCTTACGACACCAAGTTACAGTGGGACTATCCATACGGGTGGGCGCCGAACAACCTGATCACCGTGGAGGGTCTGCGCCGCTACAAGGCGAATGACGATGCGGATCGCCTGTCCGTCAAATTCCTTTCCATGATCGTAGAGAACTTCCGCAAAGACGGAACCATTCGCGAGAAGTACAACGTGGTGAAGCGTTCGGATGAAATGGAAGTCTCGGCCGGATATCACGAGAACGTAATCGGCTTCGGGTGGACCAATGGAACGTTTCTGACACTACTGCATGCATTGCCGGAAGCCAAACGTGCGGAACTGAAGTAGAGAGGTTCGATGGTAAGCAGGGCGGGTGCTGGCTCGCCCTCTTTTCCTGGCCCTAAGTCATTGATTTCATGCACTCACGAAAAATCCAAGATCCTGAATGTACTGAATCGGTTTAATTGATTGCCCACCGCCGCCGATGGTCAGAGTAGAACATAGTAGAATGCGGCAAGGGGTGGATTCTTTCGTCATCATTCTTATTACCAATCCTGCCGCCCCTTGCTTTTGGAGTAGTTGATGAAAAATCGGCAGACCCTTCCCTCCATCGCTTACTTCTCGATGGAAATCGCTCTTGATCCGAGCATTCCAACTTACAGTGGCGGCCTCGGCGTCCTCGCCGGAGACACCCTTCGTTCCATGGCCGACCTGGGCATTCCGGTAGTCGCGGTGACCCTGGCTCATCGCAAAGGTTATTTCCGCCAGCACCTCGACCACCATGGAAACCAGACCGAGGAACCACAGTTCTGGAATCCGGAGCACGCGCTCGAGGAAATGCCGGGACGTGTCACCGTGCAGGTAGAAAATCGCCCCGTCACGATTCGTGCCTGGAAGTACGTAGTCAAGGGAGTGACAGGCGAGAAATTACCGGTCTATCTGCTGGATACGGATCTGCCCGAGAACGCGCCCTGGGACCGCCGCCTTACCGACCATCTCTATGGTGGCGATGACTATTACCGCCTTTGCCAGGAACTGATCCTCGGCTATGGCGGAATGAAGTTGCTTATCAAGAACGGCCACACCGATCTGCAGGGTTACCACATGAACGAAGGCCACTCTGCCCTGCTCGCCCTCGGATTGCTGGAGCGCCGGCTTGATCAGAGCTTCGCCGGTCGCGTGAAGAAGGTCGATCTCGATGGCATCCGGCGCATGTGCATCTTCACCACGCACACGCCCGTGCCTGCCGGGCACGATCACTTCCCGCGTTCCATGGCGGAGCAGATTCTCGGCGCCGAGCGCAGCCAATTGCTCGAAGACTCCGATGCATGGCACGGCGACGAGTTGAACATGACTTACCTGGCTCTGCGCTTCTCCGGTTACGTGAACGGAGTGGCCATGCGGCACGGCGAAGTCTCTCGCGGCATGTTCCCCAATTACGCCATTAGCGCCATCACCAATGGCGTGCACGCCGTCACTTGGACTTCCGAAGCATTCCGCAAACTCTTCGACCGCCACCTTTTTGGCTGGCGCGCGGATAACAATTATCTGCGTTACGCAATCAGCATTCCGCTCGAAGAAGTTCGACAGACACACCAGGAAGCCAAGCAAACACTCTTCAACGAAATCGAACGCCGCTTTGGTCAGAAGCTCGATCCCGAAGTTTTCACCATCGGTTTCGCCCGCCGTGCCTCAACCTACAAGCGGGCCAACCTGCTGTTCAGCAATCCCGAGCGCCTGCGCGCGATCGCGCGTAACGTCGGCCCGATTCAGTTGGTCTACGGCGGCAAAGCCCATCCGCGCGATGAAGGTGGCAAGAACCTGATCCGCAGCGTCTTCGGCGGCGCATCGTCGCTGGCCGACGTGATTCGCACCGTGTATGTCGAGAACTACGACCTCCAGTGGGGCGGCCTGATCTCCAGCGGCGTTGACGTATGGCTTAACACGCCAATGCGTCCGCAGGAAGCTTCCGGCACTAGCGGCATGAAAGCTGCCATGAATGGCGTACCCAGCTTCAGCGTTCTCGACGGCTGGTGGGTGGAAGGCCACATCGAAGGCGTGACCGGATGGTCAATCGGCGACAGTGAACCCACGGGCGATCCTGCCGTCGAAGTTCGCGAACTCTACGACAAGCTCGAGCACGACATCGTGCCGCTCTACTACGGACGTCGCCAGCGTTACGTCGAAATCATGCGCATGGCGATTGCGCTGAACGGCTCCTTCTTCAACACCCAACGCATGGTGCAGCAGTACGTTGCCAATGCGTACATG
>DASTGW010000543.1:0-4699 GCA_035718705.1 Terriglobales bacterium
GTCGTAAACCTCGTTCAGCACTTCCTGGGCGCGAGCGTCGGGACGGTCGATCTTATTAATGACCAGAATGGGAGGAAGCTTGGCTTCGAGGGCCTTGCTCAGCACGTAACGCGTCTGCGGCAGGGGGCCTTCACTGGCATCGACGAGCAGCATGACACCGTCGACCATCTTGAGCGCGCGCTCAACCTCTCCGCCAAAGTCAGAGTGACCCGGCGTGTCCACGATGTTGATCTTGTAGTCATGATAGAAGACGGCCGTATTCTTCGCGAGGATGGTGATGCCGCGCTCGCGCTCGAGGTCGTTGGAGTCCATGACGCGCTCGACAAGGGCTTCATTGGCGCGAAAGATGCCGCTCTGGCGTAGCATGGCGTCTACGAGCGTAGTCTTGCCGTGGTCAACGTGGGCAATGATGGCGATATTGCGAATTCCCTTACTCAAAAGCTCTTCCTTGCTGTGTCGATGAATGAAACTTGCGATGCGCTGGAGTGAAACGCGCCAAGGGCGGACTACGCCAGAAGTAACCGCGAAAGTTCTTATATCTAGTGTAACAGGGCAAAGTGGCGCGCAGGTAACCAGGTTCGAGTACTGATGTCATGATCGCTTTATATAGAGTGTTTGGCTCTCCTAACTACAGCGTGCAAACCTGTTTAGCGTGGAGAAAGCCTATGAGGCAAACCGTTAAGACCTTTGCCTTGGTTGTACTTGCCGTATTGATTTGCTTGTCGGTAACGGCGGTCGCGGGGAACATCCCAGCCGGCGAGGCCGATCAGCATCGTGGAAGTCGGGGACACTCCGATCACGCCAGCGATGCCGCAGATGGCGTGACGGATAACAACCCATTCGTGGGAGGGCCTTCAGACAATATGCGGCCGGGCCGAACCAAGTTTGTGGTGCAACACGATGATGACCAAGAAGTACAGGACGATGACGACGGCAAGACCAAAACCACTCACGGTCCGTCCGAGCTCAATCCGCCAATTACCGACGGTGGCTCGACGGTGCCGGATACTAATACGCCAACGGCGCCGGTTCCCGAACCGACGACCCTGGCGTTAGTTGCACCCGCACTTCTGGGCTTGGTGCGCAAGCTGCGTAAATAAGCCCGGAGCTAGCAGGATTAGCCGGCGCAAGCCGGCTTTTTCTTTTTGGTAACCAAGATTTCGTAGGCCTCTTTCCTTAACCCACCTCAGGCGAGTGACCGAGTCCAGGAAAGCGACGGGATCGGCACAATACTCAAGCGCCCTTCTTAATCCCCCGATCCGGAGGACGGATGTTCCGTTTGCAATTGATCGCGGCGATCTTGGCCGCTTCTCTACTTACCGCCTGTGGCGGCAATAGCACAACCCAAACCAGCACGACTTCCAGCGGATCCGGCAGTGTCAGTACACCGAGTTCGAGTCCCAGCGGGACTCCGCAACAGGGGTCGCCAGTTCCGGCAAACGCAAAGGTCGTCAGCAAGATCGAGCAAATGACGAACTGGGGATCATGCAGTTCGAATTGCGCCGGAGAAATGGGCACCAACGCGATTTACTCGATGAACCAGCCGATTTCCAGCCCTTCGGTGACGGGATCGGCGATCAAGTTCAACATCACGGGTGGGACTCCTTGGGCGGACGCGCTGTGGTGGAAACAGGTGGGAGGAGACGACACCAAGACGCACTTCGTCTATGAGATGCAGTTCTACATGGACAATCCAGATGCCGCGCAGGCCCTGGAGTTCAACGTGAACCAGAATGCCGGAGGCTGGCGCTACGAGTACGCCACGCAATGTGATATCCGCGGAGCGCATTTGTGGCGCATCTGGGATCACACGGCGATGCATTGGGTAGCGACGAACGCGCCGTGTCCGACTTTCACCGCGAATAAATGGAACAAGTTGATTTGGGAGTTTGAGCGCACCAGCGATCACCAGGTAAAGTGGGTCGCCGTCACGCTAAACGGCCAGCGTTCGGACATCAACATGTCGTTCAACGCGTTCACAGCAGCGGGAAGTGGAATTGATGTGGCCTTCCAGATGGATTCCGATGGCGGACCAACGCCATGGTCAGTCTGGGTGGATGAGATCAAGTTGAGCGAGTGGTAGAAAAACGTGGTCCGTGGTTCGTGGACGGTGAAGGATCTCTTCAAAGCCACGAACCACGGGGAATCTGCTTTAGAGCATGCCGCCGGTTTTGATGGTGAGGTTCTCGAGTGCGAGTTCCAGCTTGACGATGGCTTCTTCGAGCTTGGGATGGCGATTCAGTTCTTCGCGGAGTCCTTGCAGCAGCTGACGCGCTTCAGCAACGTTCTGTACTGCGGAATCTTTATCCGGGCGAGTTGTGGGCGATGACATGACGCCTCCACGAGTAACTATTGTAGGTCTCTCGCCCGCGGTTTACGAGCAGTTTTGGCGTGAACAGATGACCGGGAGCGACTCCGAATTTCCCCAGCCGTGGGCAAAAAATTCCCTGGAGCTGTTCTGGTCAAGCATCTCTGGTTCGGGAATCCGCTTCTATGTTTGCCATACGGCTGGGGTTATTGGCCAACACAGTTTGGCAACAACCGTGCCCACAGAATAGCGAGGGCCATATGAAAGAGAACCATCAACCGGCAACTCCTGCGAAGCGTTTCCTGAAGCGCGGTTCCTACACCGCCGAGATCATCCCTGAAGGCAACCTCTGTCGATTTGTGATTCGCGATGAGAATCGCGAAAAGCCTTCCATTCATGGCTCGAAGAAGAGCATGAAGGAATCCGAGCATGAGGTTCAGACAGTGCTCGATCATCTTTGCCGCATGGCAGCGTGATCAGTGGAAGTTGTCGACGATCATGATGTCACTGCCGCCGTCATTGGGCTGGGCGTAGAGAATGCGAGTGCGATCAGGCGAAACCGCGAGTGCCGGTCCGGGATGGGGAGCTTCCTTAGGAGTGAGGATGTCTTTTATCTGCCCAGTCGCAAAATTCAAGAACGAAACTACCGGATACAGTTCCTTGGTGTCGACTTTTTGAGCTGGTCGAGCCAAGTAGATGCCGTCATCCACCAATACCCACGATCCCCACAATCTCGGCAATAAGTCGGGCGTGACAAGTGTCTCAGGACCGCCTTGGACTGGCATCGAGAAGATGCCGGGCTGGTCCCATTTGGAGTAATACACAGTTTTGCCGTCGCGGGATTCCCACGCAGCAAAGCCGCCTGCGTGAGTCATCTGTAAGGGGGCGGAGGAACCGTCGAGCGGCGTCCTCCAGAGTTCCCATTTTCCGCTGGCATTAGAACCGTAGTAAATCGACTTGCCGTCGCGCGAGAAGCTCGGCACGACGCTGTCGAAATCGCCCTGGGTGATGCGCTTGGGATTTCCGCCTTCGCTGTCAATGATGAAGATGTCGGAGTGCTTGTCAGGACGGGAGTCGAAGGCAATCAGTTTGCCGTCAGGAGACCAGCGAGGAGTTCCTGTCTGGCGCTCGCCAAATGACGTTAGCTGCTTGGGATTGCTGCCGTCGGCATTGCATACCCAGAGCTCCCATGATCCGGTTCGATCCGACGTAAAAACTATGTGCGAGCCGTCGGGCGAATACTGAGCTCCGACCTGCAACTGCGTGGACGCAATTAACGGAGTGGGCTCTTCCTGCTTTGCACCTTCTTTCGGAACCTTATATTCCCAGATGGTTGAAGATTCGTTCTGCTGCATGAACGCGAGGTGATTGCCGACCCGGGAAACAACGGGAGAATCGGCGTTGGCGCTGCCGAAGGAAAGGCGAATGGGCGTGCCGCCATTCACTGGCATGCGCCAGAGTGAACGTCGCGCCCCGGCCTGACGCGCGGAAGAAAAGACCAATTCCTTGCCATCGGCGGTGAAGGTGATGCCACGCAGATGATGGGCGTCCTGGGTAATGCGGTGAGGCTCACCGCCCTCGATCGGCATCAGGAAGATGTCCGAGCCACCCGAGGTGTAATTGCGCGAGAATGCGACCAATTTTCCGTCGGGAGAGATCGCGGGAATGGTGTCGCCATTGAAACCTGCGGGCGGACTGGTCAAACGTTTACGTTGGGTACCGTCGATGGAGTAGTGCCACAAACTGGTGGGTTCGTTGATGTTCTCTCGCGTAGCGATGAGGAACCCTTTTCCGTCGGGCCACCAGAGCAAATCGGTGATGAATTGGATGTCGAAAAGCTTCTTCTCTTCGCCGCCCACGGCGGGGATCAGATAGATGCCCATGTTAGGCGGACTGGTAGCGCGCCGCTTCATGAGCTTCTCTACCACGCTGGACTTGTCGTTCGGTTCGATGGGAGGATCCGGTAATTTTACGGCGCGAACGCACGCGATGAATCGTCCATCGGGTGACCATACTGGGTTCCCGCGCGCAACGTTTTCCTGCGAAGGCACCAACGGCACAGGGCTACCGGCCCCGAGGACTTTCACGTAAATGTTCGGCGGGCGCTTCGACTCGGCCCACGTGTACACAATCTGTTTTCCGTCGGGCGAGAACTGGGGAGAGAATTCGTAACCCATGGAACTGGTCATGGGCGCGACGTGGAAGTCGCTGCGATGGCCAAATACTCCGAGCGCGTATTCGTGCGGGCGACGCCAGATCAAAAGAATGACTGCAACCAGCGCCACACCGAGAACTATGGCAATGGATTTCCACGTCCGCGCATGCGGACTCCGCTCTTCCTGGGCGAAAGCTTCGGCGATTGGGATCTGGGGCGACCGGTTGATGGAAGTG